>JAUXNU010000128.1 GCA_030682655.1 Actinomycetota bacterium
GCCAAGAGCGAGTTTCTCGCCGCGATGAGCCACGAACTGCGAACCCCGCTCAATGCGATCATCGGCTTCTCGGGAGTGCTCGCCCAAGAACTGCCAGGAAAGCTCAACGAGGAACAGGCGAAGCAGGTCGAGATGATCAGTCGATCCGGTCGGCATCTCCTGGGTCTCATCAATGAAGTTCTCGACCTCGCGAAGATTGAATCCGGCGCGAGCCGAGCCTCAATACAGCATGTCGAGGATCTGACCGAAGTCGTGAGAGCCATGTTCGACACGGTGAAGCCGCTAGCAGCCGCCCCGGGAGTTGCCATGGAGTTCATCGCACCCGAGACGCCTGTGGTTGTCGACACCGACCCCGCCTTCGTGAGCCAGATCATACTGAACCTGCTCTCCAATGCGCTCAAGTTCACGGACGAGGGCCGGATCACGACCCGTATCTCTGATGACACCTCGAGCGTGAGAGTCGCGGTCGAGGACACGGGCTCAGGAATCGACGTGAAGTATCAGACCCGTATTTTCGAGGACTTCTATCAAGCGAACGCTCCGGGCCGCGCTAAGCACGAAGGAACCGGTTTGGGCCTGGCAGTGTCCCTCCGACTGGCCGAGATGCTTGGGGCACAGATCGAGGTCGAGAGTGAAACGCCCCGGGTTTGACGGAGGCTCCGTTTCCAGGATTACTTGGTCCTGGAGAAAGGAGTCAGAACCATGGCACGACGATCGAAGTACTCCCCCGAGTTCCGAGAGCGCTCCGTCCGAGTCGCCCGAGAGTCCGAGCGTTCAATCTCTGAGGTCGCGCGCGATCTGGGCATCCACCCCGAGACTCTGCGGGTGTGGGTGCGTCAGGACGAGGCCGACGACGGTACGCGCACTGATCGGCTGACGACGGCCGAGCGCGAGGAGCTCTCCGTACTGCGCCATGAGAATCGCGACCTGAGACGGTCCAACGAGATACTGAAAGCCGCGAGCGTGTTTTTCGCCCGCGAACTCGACCAGCCCCGTCCGAGGTGAGCGCGTTCGTGGATGAGCATCGCGACCGCTTCGGGGTCGAGCCGATGTGTCGGGAGATCGAGGCGTCCGCCTCCGCGTACCGGGCCAGGCGGACCAGACCGCCGTCGGTGCGGACCTTGAGAGACGAGTACCTGCTGGGTGAGATCAAGCGTGTGCATGCCGGATCCGACGGCATCTACGGCCAGCTCAAGATATGGGACGAGCTCAACGACGAGGGCATCAAGGTGGCCCGCTGCACTGTCGAGCGCCTGATGCGGAAACACGGCATCGAGGGCTGTCGCAACGGAAAGACGCAGCTCACGACGGTGCCATGTTCGAATGCCGTCGCTGCAGACGACCTCGTGCAGCGTGACTTCACCGCTGATCGTCCCGACGCTGTGTGGCTCTCGGACTTCACCTACATTCGCACGTGGCAGGGCTGGGGCTACCTGGCCGTCGTCCTTGACGTGTACACGAGGCGCATCGTGGGCTGGCAGTTCACAAGCCACATGGGCCAGTCTCTCGTCACCGATGCACTGGAGATGGCGCTGGCGTCGAGGCGGGAGCATGACGACGGCCTTATCGCGCACTCAGACAACGGGAGCCAATACACGTCCTACGAATACACCGAGCGCCTTAAAGCCGCCGGCATCGCTCCGAGCAGGGGCCGGACCGGCACTGCTTTGGACAACGCCATGGCCGAGAGCATCATGTCGACACTCAAGCGGGAGCTCACCAAGCGCTACACGTGGAAGACCAGACTGGACCTCGAACTCGCGCTCGTCAGCTACATCGGCTGGTACAACGCTCGACGCAGACACCTCTCACTCACCGTCGTGGAGGACGGCAGGATCAGGCGGCTGGCACCGCTCCAGGTCCTCGACCGCTATAATCAGGAAGTCGCCACGCTAGCCGTGGCTTCCACATAATCGAGCCGACGTGGAACCCGGGGCGTTTCAAGAGCGCC
>JAUXNU010000129.1 GCA_030682655.1 Actinomycetota bacterium
GTGGCGATACTGCTCCGCCAACTCGGCCATGTCGGCCGGGATCTCCTCCTCCGTGGGATTGATGCCCTTGTCATCCTCGTTGAAGTGAATCGCATGCATTTCGACAAGATCGATGATGCCGGAGAACTGGTCCTCGGCACCGATCGGAAGCTGAAGCAGGACAGGGCGCGTGTGCAAGCGGTCCTTCATCATCTGGACGACGTTCATGAAATCGGCCCCGGTGCGGTCCATCTTGTTGATGTAGGCGAGCCGAGGAACGCCATAGTGATCGGCCTGACGCCAGACTGTCTCGGACTGCGGCTCAACGCCCCCGACTGCACAGAAGACCGCGCACGCACCGTCGAGCACTCGCAACGAACGCTCGACCTCGACTGTGAAGTCCACGTGGCCGGGCGTATCGATAATCTGGATTCGATGGTCCTTCCAGAAGCAGGTGGTCGCAGCAGATGTGATCGTGATGCCACGCTCCTGCTCCTGAACCATCCAGTCCATAGTCGCGGCGCCGTCGTGGACCTCGCCGATCTTGTGCGTCCTGCCGGTATAGAACAGGATGCGCTCGGTCGTCGTGGTCTTGCCGGCGTCGATATGGGCCATGATCCCGATGTTGCGGGTCTTGGCGAGGGAGTACTTCTGTGGTGCCATGTCTCGGTCTTTCCTCGTTCTCTCGGTCGCATCGCCCGGTGAAGGGCGTTAGTGTGTCTTGTCTACCAGCGGTAGTGGCTGAACGCGCGGTTCGACTCCGCCATTTTGTAGAGGTCCTCGCGCTTCTTCACCGAGGCCCCGAGCCCGTTCGCGGCATCCATGATCTCGTTCGAGAGGCGCTCAGCCATGGTCTTCTCGCGGCGAGCGCGCGCGAAGCCGACTATCCAACGAATCGCGAGAGTCGTCGAGCGACGGGAGTTCACCTCGATCGGAACCTGGTAAGTCGCACCGCCGACACGCTTGGGACGAACCTCGAGGGTCGGGCGAACGTTGTCCATGGCCTTCTTGAAGACGGAGAGCGGATCGCCGGCAGTCTTCTGCTCGATCATGTCGAACGCACCATAGACGATGCGCTCGGACACGGAACGCTTGCCGTCCCAGAGCACCTTGTTGATGAGCTGCGTCACGAGCCGGTTGTTGTACACCGGGTCTGGCAGGATATCACGTCGGGTTGCTGGGGCACGCCTTGGCATCTCTTGTATCTCCTCGACAACTCAGCGCCCGCGCGGCTCGATGCTACGCGGGCGACGGATACGTCACTGCAGGTCTATTTCTGCTTCTTCACGCCATATCGCGAACGGGCCTGATTGCGGTCACCCACGCCAGCACAGTCGAGAGCCGCGCGAATGATCTTGTAGCGCACACCGGGAAGGTCCTTCACGCGGCCACCACGCACGAGCACGATCGAGTGCTCCTGCAGGTTGTGGCCGATACCCGGAATGTAGGCGGTGATCTCGATCTGGTTGGTCAGGCGGACACGTGCCACCTTGCGCAGGGCCGAGTTCGGCTTCTTGGGCGTCGTCGTGTAGACGCGAGTACACACTCCGCGCTTCTGCGGGTTGGCCTTCAACGCAGGTGTAGCGCTCTTGTCTGCCTTCGCCTTGCGGCCCTTCCGGACCAGCTGGTTGATCGTCGGCAACGTGCTCTCCTTCTGTCCTGTGTCTTGTTCATGATCTCGGTAGTCTGTCCTGCGTGGCGCGCACCTACCGAGCATAGAGTCACAAGGTGGCACTCTAGCAAAGCCCACACAGCCTGTCAAACGCCACGCACCCGGGCGTATCTATACTCATCCCATGCCTGTCGATTCCATCTTGTGCTGCCGGAATGCGAAGGTGGGTGCCCCGCTCGGGGCACCCACCCGCAACTCCGCATGTGAACTAGCTCAAACCAAGTCCAAACTCGGCCAGGCGCTGCTC
The DNA here is from genome assembly GCA_030682655.1 of Actinomycetota bacterium. Lineage (NCBI taxonomy): Bacteria > Bacillati > Actinomycetota > Actinomycetota bacterium. The sequence continues at coordinate 1,899 of JAUXNU010000129.1, forward strand.
GATCTCCTCGACCGCCTTTGCGCCTATCCCGTCCAGCGCAAGGAGATCTGCCTGGTTGCGACGGGTGAGCTCACGGGCGTCCGTCACGCCGCTTTCGAGGAGCTTGGTCTCCACACGCGTGGATATCCCAAGCTCTGAGAGCGACATGTCGAGCGCCTCTCCTTCAGGCTGCACCGGTGCGGCCGGGGCTGTCCCCGAGTCAGGCTCGAACACGATTCCCTGGAACGCGTTCGTGTCGACCCGAACGTCGCCCTGAGCCCCGTCCAGGTCCGCGAAGAACGCTGCCGCCTCGCTGGGAGTAAGACCTGATCCTTCGTCCACGACCGACGGGCCGGGCAGCATGGCCTCTATCTCCTTCAGCTCGTCGGGAGCGAATTCCGGAAGTGGCCCCTCCTCGGCTGCGGTCCACTCGGCAGACTGGCCCTTGTAAGTGAGCCGCACACCACGGTAGCGCTTCATGCCGGTCGCTGCCGGGATGAGCTTGCCGATGATCACGTTCTCCTTCAGACCGAGAAGTTGGTCTTCCTTGCCTGCGATCGCCGCGTCGGTCAGGACACGCGTGGTCTCCTGGAAGGAGGCTGCGGACAGGTAGCTCTCGGTCGCCAGCGACGCCTTCGTGATGCCAAGGAGAACCGGGGTCCCGACGGCCGGCTCGTTGCCGGCGGCAAGGAGGTCCTGATTGGCAGCGTCGAAGACGAAGCGATCGGCCAGCTGTCCCGGCAGGAAGTCGGTGTCGCCCGGCTCGAGCACGGTGATCTTGCGCAGCATCTGTCGGGCTATGACCTCGATGTGCTTATCGTTGATGTCGACGCCCTGGCTCCGATAGACCTCCTGAACCTGAGCGACGATGTACCGAAGCACCGCGCTTGGACCCTTGAGGTGCAACAGATCATGCGGGTTCACAGAACCTTCGGTGAGCTGTTGGCCCATGTTGATCGCAGCCGCGTTCTCAGCTCCCGGACGCAGACGCGCGCGGCGCGAAACCGTGTACGCCTTCTCGTGGCCCTTGCCGTCGGTGACGGTCAGTTTCCGGGTCTTCTCCGTGTCTTCGATCTCCAGAACACCGGCGATTTCGGCAAGGATCGCCTGACCTTTCGGCTTGCGAGCCTCGAAGAGCTCGGTGACACGCGGGAGACCGTGCGTGATGTCCTCACCTGCGACGCCACCGGTGTGGAAGGTGCGCATCGTGAGCTGTGTTCCCGGCTCGCCGATCGACTGCGCGGCGATGATGCCGACTGCGGTCCCGATGTCCACCGGGCGACTGCTCGCCAGATCCCAGCCGTAACACGCCTGGCAAATACCGTGTTTCGCGTGGCACGTCATGACCGTGCGGCCAACAACCGTCTCGACCCCGGCGTCCAGCAGTGCCTGGATATCCTGATCACTTGCCAGGAACTCGCCAGCCTCTCTGAGAGCCTTGCGGCCCCTCGGCACAGTGACCGGCGCGAGCAGACAGCGCCCCACGAGGTTGTGGTCTGCCACCTCTGGATTGGAGTCCGAGCGGAGCGAGAACTCGACACCGTCGTCCGTGCCGCAGTCCGACTCGCGAACGATGACGTCTTGCGCCACGTCGACAAGTCGACGGGTCAGGTAGCCTGAGTCCGCCGTACGCAGCGCGGTATCGGCGAGACCCTTGCGGGCACCGTGCGTGGAGATGAAGTACTCAAGGACGGTAAGGCCCTCGCGGAAGTTCGCCTTGATCGGCCTATCGAGAATCTCGCCCTTCGGGTTGGCCATGAGGCCTCTCATACCGGCCAACTGCCGAATCTGCTTGATGTTACCCCGGGCTCCCGAGTGGGCCATCATGTAGATGGGGTTGAACCTGTCGAAGTTCGCCGCCATCGCGTCTCCAACGTCATCGGTGGCGCGTGTCCACACGTCGACGATCTGGCGATGTCGCTCGTCCTTGGTAATGAGTCCGCGATCGTACTGCTCCTCGATCTTGTCGACCGTGGACTGCGCGGCATCGAGGATCTCGCCCTTCTCCTCGGGGATCAGGGCGTCGTAGACGGACACCGTTACGCCGGCGCGTGTCGCGTAGTGGAACCCGAGACGCTTGACCTCGTCCAGGATTGCCGCCATCTCCGTCGTCGAGTACCGATTCGAGCAGTCTTCGACGATTCGTGAGATGCCCTTCTTGTCGATCGTGCGGTTGACGTAGGGGTGGTCGGGGGGGAGTGACCGGTTGAACGTGACGCGCCCGACGGTCGTCTCCATGCGCTCGCCGACCTTACGCTCGCGCTGCTGGGCAATGCCGTCCTTATCCAGGTACTCCTCGACCACGTCCTCGGTCAGGCGCACGGTGATGAGCGCCTGGAGGTCCAAGTCGGCGCGGCTGGCGTAGGCAAGCAGAGCGTCATCGAAATGAATGAACGCGCGGCCCTCGCCGGGCATCCCGGGACGCATCGCCGTCAGGTAGTACAGGCCGATGACCATGTCCTGGGTCGGCGTCGTGAGAGGACGGCCGTGCGCGGGCGACTTGATGTTGTTGGTGGACAGCATCAGGATACGTGCCTCGGCCTGAGCCTCAGCCGAGAGCGGAAGATGGACCGCCATCTGATCGCCGTCGAAGTCGGCGTTGAACGCCGTACACACGAGCGGGTGAATGCGGATGGCCTTGCCCTCGACAAGCACGGGCTCAAAGGCCTGTATGCCGAGGCGGTGCAGCGTAGGCGCGCGGTTGAGCAGAACCGGGTGCTCGCGGATGACCTCTTCGAGGACGTCCCAGACCACGCTCTTTCCACGATCGACCATACGCTTGGCGCTCTTGATGTTCTGCGCGTGATCCAGATCGACGAGTCTCTTCATGACGAAGGGCTTGAACAACTCAAGCGCCATCGCCTTCGGAAGACCACACTGGTGCAGCTTCAGCTCCGGCCCGACCACGATGACCGAACGGCCGGAGTAGTCGACACGCTTGCCAAGGAGGTTCTGGCGGAAGCGTCCCTGCTTGCCCTTGAGCATGTCGGAAAGCGACTTCAGGGGGCGATTGCCGGGGCCCGTCACAGGGCGGCCACGGCGACCGTTGTCGAAGAGAGCGTCGACCGCCTCCTGAAGCATGCGCTTCTCGTTGTTCACGATGATCTCGGGTGCACCGAGATCGAGCAGCCTCTTCAGGCGGTTGTTGCGGTTGATCACACGGCGGTAGAGATCGTTCAAGTCACTCGTCGCGAAACGACCGCCGTCGAGCTGCACCATCGGGCGAAGGTCCGGCGGGATGACGGGAATCGCTTCCAGGATCATCCATTCCGGGCGGTTGCTCGAGCTCTTGAAAGCGGCCACGACCTTCAGGCGCTTGACCGCTTTCTGCCGCTTCTGACCTTTGCCGTCGCGGATCTGCGTCCGCAGCTCGGTCGCAAGATCGTCCAGGTCCACCTGCTGCAGAAGGTCGCGGACGGCCTCTGCACCCATTCCGCCGCGGAAGTAGTCGCCGAAACGCATCTTCATCTCACGATAGAGCGTCTCGTCATTGATTAGCTGCTTGGCGCTGAGCTTGGTGAAGGCGTCGAAGGCCTCCTGGAGCAGGGCGCGCCGATCGGCGTACTCCTCCTCGATGTCCTTGACGTCACGCTCGGATTCCTTCTCGAGCTTCTTGATGCGATCGGCAGCAGGAATCTCGTCGTCGATCTCGTCGCCTTCCTCAGGCTCGACCTCGCCCTTGGCAATGGCAATGAGTCGATCCCGCTCCTCAACAACGGCGGCGATCTCCTCGGCCTTCTCGGCTTCGAGGCCGTCCATGTCGGCAGCCAACTCGTCCTTCAGCATCGCGAGATCCGCTTCACGGTCCTCCTCATTCACCGAGGTGATGATGGAGGATGCGAAGTACAGCACCTTCTCGAGGTCCTTCGGCGCGATGTCGAGCAAGTAGCCGAGGCGGCTCGGTACACCCTTGAAGTACCAGATGTGGCTGACGGGAGCCGCCAGCTCCACGTGACCCATACGGTCACGACGAACCTTGGCGCGCGTGACCTCGACGCCACAACGCTCGCAAACGATGCCCTTGAAGCGGACACGCTTGTACTTGCCGCAATAGCACTCCCAGTCCTTCGTCGGACCGAAGATCTTCTCGCAGAAGAGTCCGTCCTTCTCCGGCTTGAGGGTGCGGTAGTTGATCGTCTCGGGCTTCTTGACCTCGCCACGGGACCACTGGCGGATCTGCTCCGATGACGCTAGGCCTATGCGCAGCCTATCGAAGTTGTTCACATCGACGTCGAGCAAGGCTTACTCCTCCTCGTCGCTGCTGCCGGCAAGATCCAGCGCCGCGATGTCGCTCTCGATCAGTTCCTCAAGAGCGTCGGTATCGTCTGCGGATTCCTCTTCGCCCTCGCCCATCGTGCCCAGGTCGAGCCCGAGCTCCTCGGCGGTCTTGAAGATGTCCTCGTCCTCTTCTTTGAGCTCTATCCCCTCACCGCTCTCCGAGATGATCTCAACGTCAAGGCACAGCGACTGCATCTCCTTCACAAGGACCTTGAAGGACTCGGGGATGCCCGGCTCAGGGATGTTCTCGCCCTTGACGATGGCCTCATACGCCTTCACGCGGCCGAGAACGTCGTCGGACTTGATGGTGAGGATCTCCTGTAGCACGTAGGCGGCGCCATAGGCGTAGAGCGCCCAGACCTCCATCTCGCCGAAGCGCTGGCCACCGAACTGCGCCTTGCCACCGAGCGGCTGCTGCGTGATTAGCGAGTACGGGCCCGTCGAACGCGCGTGGATCTTGTCGTCAACCAGGTGTAGGAGCTTGAGCATGTAGATCTGCCCGACAGTCACCGGCTCGCGGAACGGCTCCCCGGTGCGACCATCAAAGAGCACCGTCTTGCCCTCGCGCGACACGTGCGGAACGATCGCGTCGATCGTCTTCTTGCCATAGCGCTCGGCATACTTGAGCTGGAGGTTGCGGTTCGCAGCCTCGATGACGTCGGAGATCTCGCTCTCGCGCGCGCCGTCGAACACCGGTGTCGCGACATGAATCGGTCCCTCGACCGCGACCTTGGCCTTCGGGTCATCCGACCAGCCCACCTCGGCCGCCCATCCGAGATGCGTCTCGAGCAACTGCCCGATGTTCATTCGGCTCGGAACGCCGAGGGGGTTGAGGATGATGTCGACGGGCGTGCCATCGGCAAGGAAAGGCATGTCCTCGACCGGAAGGATCTTGGAGATGACACCCTTGTTCCCGTGGCGCCCCGCGAGCTTGTCGCCCTCAGAGATCTTGCGCTTCTGAGCGACGTACACGCGCACGAGCTCGTTGACGCCGGGACTCAGATCGTCGCCGTCGTCACGGCTGAACTTGCGCACAGCGATGACGCGACCGGTCTCGCCGTGCGGGACCTTGAGCGACGTGTCGCGGACCTCACGGGCCTTCTCGCCAAAGATGGCGCGCAGGAGGCGCTCCTCGGCGGTCAGCTCGGTCTCTCCCTTGGGCGTGACCTTGCCCACGAGCACGTCACCGGGGAAGACCTCGGCGCCGATACGGATGATGCCGTCCTCGTCGAGGTGTGCCAGCACATCCTCGCCGACGTTGGGGATCTCGCGGGTGATCTCCTCGGGGCCGAGCTTGGTGTCCCGGGCCTCGACCTCGTACTCCTCGATGTGGATCGAGGTCAGCACATCGTCCTTGACGATACGCTCGGAGAGGATGATCGCGTCCTCGTAGTTGTACCCCTCCCAGGGCATGAATGCCACGAGCAGGTTACGTCCAAGGCCGAGCTCGCCCATCTCACTCGAAGGGCCGTCGGCAAGGACGTTCCCTTCCTTGACCTTGTCGCCCTCGACGACGATCGGCCGATGGTTGTTGCACGTTCCCTGGTTCGAACGCATGAACTTGGGCATGTGGTACTCGTCGATCGTGCCGTCCTTCGCGCGAACAACCACCTTCCTCGAATCCACATACTCAACGACGCCGGTGCGCCTGGCGATGATGATCTCGCCCGTATCAACGGCGGCACGGTGCTCCATGCCGGTGCCCACGAGCGGGGCCGCAGGCCGCAGAAGCGGAACCGCCTGGCGCTGCATGTTCGAGCCCATGAGCGCACGGTTGGCATCATCGTGCTCGAGGAACGGGATGAGCGCGGTCGCCACCGACACCATCTGCCGAGGAGACACGTCCATGTACTGGACCTTCTTCGGCTCGACCTCCTCAGGCTCCCCGCCCTTGAGCCGACACAGAACACGGTCGCGAAGGAATTTCCCGTTCTTGGGATCGAACAGCTCGTTGGCCTGAGCGATGATGTAGCGCTCTTCGACATCCGCTGTCAGGTACTCGATATCGTCGGTGACCTTGCCTTTGACGACCTTGCGGTACGGAGTCTCGATGAAACCGTACGGATTGATCCGCGCGAAAGTGGCCAAGGACCCGATGAGTCCGATGTTCGGACCTTCCGGAGTCTCAATCGGACACATGCGGCCGTAGTGGCTCGGATGCACGTCGCGAACCTCGAAACCAGCGCGCTCGCGCGACAGACCACCGGGGCCGAGCGCCGAGAGACGCCGCTTGTGCGTAAGCCCTGCAACCGGGTTGGTCTGATCCATGAACTGCGAGAGCTGGCTCGATCCGAAGAACTCCTTGATCGAAGCCACGATCGGCCGAATGTTGATGAGCGACTGCGGTGTGATCTCCTCGACGTCCTGTGTGGTCATGCGCTCGCGCACAACGCGCTCCATGCGAGCGAGACCGATCCGGAACTGGTTCTGGATAAGCTCGCCCACACTGCGGATCCGGCGATTGCCGAAGTGGTCGATGTCGTCGATGTCGTAGCCGTCCTTGGCGTCCCACAGGGCAACCAGGTACTGGACGGCAGCGAGTATGTCCTCGTTGGTCATCGTTGACTGGCTGTCAGGCAAGCTCAGCTCGAGCTTCTTGTTCACCTTGTAGCGGCCGACCTTCGCCAGGTCGTAGCGCTGAGGATTGAAGAACAACCCCTCGAGCAGCGAGCGAGCGGACTCGACCGTAGGCGGCTCGCCCGGACGCAGGCGCTTGTAGATCTCGATGAGCGCCTCCTCGCGAGTCTCGGTGAAGTCCTTCTCGAGAGTCTTCGCGATGCACTCAGAACCGCCAAAGAGCTCCAGGACCTCTTCGCGGGTCTCGGCGATGCCGAGAGCCTTGAGCAGCACCGTCACGGGCTGCTTGCGCTTGCGGTCGACACGCACCGACACGATATCGCGCTTGTCGGTTTCGAGTTCGAGCCACGCCCCGCGCGCAGGGATGACCTTGGCCGTGAAGATGGCCTTGTCGGTCGTCTTGTCGATCTCCTCGGCGTAGTAGACGCCAGGCGAACGGACAAGCTGTGAGACGACGACACGCTCGGTGCCGTTGATGACGAAGGTGCCGCGGTCGGTCATGAGCGGGAAGTCGCCCATGAATACCTGCTGCTCCTTGATCTCGCCGGTCTCTTTGTTGATGAAGCGCACCTCGACGAAGAGGGGCGCCTGGTAGGACATGTCCTTGTCTTTGCATTCATCCACGGAGTACTTGGGGTCACCAAACTCATGCCCACCGAACTCAACGGCGAGGTTGCCGGTGAAGTCTTCGATGGGTGAGATGTCAGAGAACGTCTCGTTCAGGCCCTCTTTGAGGAACCAGTCGAAACTGTCTCTTTGAATCGCTATGAGATTGGGTACTTCAAGTATCTCGGGAATCTTTGCGAAGGTGCGGCGCTGGCGCAGACCTGCGCTCACGACGGGGGAACCTTCTCCGCGGGGCACCAGGCGATTCCTCCTTAGGGCAGTGGGAAGCGGTACGAGAGTCGCAAATTATCAGGATACCCAGACTGCCAGTCGAGGTCAATACGTATCAACAGTTTCCAAGGCGGTACAGATGACCGGGTGCCATCGGGCGTCCCGGCCATCCTGCCCCCATGCTTCACGGCGCGATGCGCCGCTGCATTCCAGCCAGCGCTGCTACTTGATCTCCACGGCGGCGCCGGCCTCGTCGAGCTTGGCCTTGGCTGCCGCGGCCTTATCCTTGTCGACACCCTCGAGCACGGACTTCGGCGCACCGTCCACCAGGTCCTTGGCTTCCTTGAGGCCCAGGCTGGTCAGCTCGCGCACGACCTTGATGACCTGGATCTTCTTGTCGCCAGCGCCGGTGAGCACGACGTCGAACTGGGTCTGCTCCTCTTCGGGTGCAGCCTCGCCAGCGACGGCCGCAGCAACCGCAACGGGAGCGGCCGCCGACACGCCGAACACATCTTCCATCTCCTTGACGAGCTCAGCGAGCTCGAGTGCAGGAGCATTCTTGACCCACTCCAGAACCTCTTCACGAGTGATGTTTGCCATCGTTCCTATCTCCTTCTCACTGTCAGTTGCCACCGCGGCGCATCCGGCGTCCAGCGGCGATATCCCATGTGATCCTACTCCGCTACGCGGCGGCCTTCTGATCCGCTACCGCCCTCAACGCACGCGCAAGCGCGCCCGCGGGGCCGTTGGCGACCGTCATGAATCCACGAACCGGGTTGACGAGTGTGCCCATCAGCTTCGCGATGAGTTCCTCGCGCGACGGTAGCGCGGCAATGGCCTTGACGACGGCAGCGTCCACAAGTGCGTTCTGGACGAGTCCGCCTTTCACCTCGAGAGCGGTGTGCTTCTTCGCGAAGTCCATCAATGCCTTCGCAGGACCCACCGGATCCGTTTGCACGAAGACGAACGCGGTCGGTCCCACGAGGTACTCATCCATGCTGGGAAGAGCGAGCTCGCGGACGGCGATCTCGGTGAGTGTGTTCTTGTAGATCTTGATCTCGCCACCGGCCTCACGGACCTTGCCACGGAGCTCCTGCATCTCCTTGACGCTGAGACCGCGATAGTCGGCAAGAATCACTCCTTCATTGCTCGTGAGCTTGCTCTTGATCTCCGCGACGGACGCGGCCTTTGTCGATGTCGGCATTCCCTATCCCTCCCTTCTTCGGCGTGCCCGACACGTCGGTGCAGGTCCCGGCCGCAAGGAGCGGCTGGTCCTGGACCACGCGCCGGCTTGTGCCGGAAAGAAACGTGGCCCCCGCCGGTGAGACGGAGGCCACGAGCATCTCTTGCTCTGTCTGGCCGAGGAGACTCCCCGGCCGGCCCCACCTCGGCTGGCTGACCTTCTCGGTCGATTAGGCCCTCTCGGGCGCCTGCTGTCTTCGGCAGCGATCGTGCACGCTATTGTGTTGTCAGTGCTCCGGTAGTATGCACGTCGCGGATTCGGAGCGCAACCCCGCGAGCGCATCGCCCGGCGCTAGGCTTCGAGCAGGTCGCGCGTGACCGTAGGATCGACCTTGACGCCGGGGCCCATCGTCGAGGTCAGCGTGATGGACTTGATGTAGCGGCCCTTGGACGAGGACGGCTTGGCCCGGAGGATCTCGTCTAGCAGCGAACCATAGTTCTCTACGAGTTCTGTCTCGCTGAACGACGCCTTGCCGATCCCGACATGCGCAATGCCGAACTTGTCCGCCCGGTACTCGACCTTGCCGGCTTTGAGCTCACCGACTACGCGGGCGACATCCATCGTAACCGTGCCGAGTTTGGGGTTCGGCATCAGACCGCGCGGGCCAAGGACCTTGCCGAGCTTGCCGACTTTCGACATCTGGTCAGGCGTGGCCACAGCGGCATCGAAGTCCGTGAAGCCCTTCTGGATCTTCTCGACCAGATCGTCCGAGCCGACCACGTCGGCGCCCGCAGCCTCGGCCTCACGCGCCTTGTCGCCCTCGGCGAAGACGGCCACGCGGACGACCTTACCGGTGCCGTGCGGGAGCGAGACGCTACCGCGCACCTGCTGGTCCGCCTGGCGGGTGTCGATACCCAGGCGGAAATGGACCTCCACGGTCTCATCGAACTTCGCGGCAGCACACTCCTTGGCAAGCTTGACAGCCTCAAGTGGGGTGTACAGACGATCCTTCTCGATCCTGGAAACCGCCTCACGCATACGCTTGCCCAACTTCATTGTTGCCTCCTCGTGGTCAGCGGACCGGGCACGGTCCTCCCACACTCGCGCAGTCGCCTTGTGCGACCGCGACCTGCAATCAGTCCTCTACGTTGACGCCCATCGAGCGTGCAGTGCCTTCGATGATTCGCATCGCGGCCTCGATGTCGTTGGCGTTGAGGTCCTCGAACTTGAGTTCGGCAATCTCACGCACCTGCGCGCGAGTGACCGTGCCCACTTTGTCTCGGTTCGGAACGCCCGAGCCGGACTCGATACCGAGAGCCTGCTTGAGAAGCACGGCAGCCGGCGGCGTCTTGAGCACGAAATCGTAGGAGCGGTCTTCGTAGACCGTGATCTCCACGGGGATGATCGTACCCATCTTGTCCTGAGTGGCTGCATTGAACGCCTGGCAGAACTGCATAATGTTGACCTGCTGGGCACCCAGAGCGGGGCCGACCGGAGGAGCCGGGTTGGCCTGGCCTCCCGGAATCTGCAGCTTGATGAAACCCGCGACCTTCTTGGCCATCGTCTACTTCACGTCCTTATCACACCGCGCACATCGCGCGAATCTTCGACCTGTCTATCACCACGTCGTTGCCATGAGAAGCCCGGCAGCGCATCATCTGCCGGCACAACATCGACGATCCTTCTTCTAGAGCCGTGCCACCTGGTCGAACCCAAGTTCAACCGGAGTCTCCCTGCCAAAGATCGAGACCATTACTTTGACCTTGGCCTGATCGATGTTCACTTCCGAGATAACGCCGTCGAATTCGGCAAGCGGGCCAGACGTGACCTTCACGGCCATCCCCTCGGCGAAATCGGTGGTCGTGGTCTTCTGCTTGACACCAGCGACCGTACGCTGCGCGATGCGGTTGAACTCGTCGCGCGACAGCGGCACCGGCTTGCCCTGCGAGCCGACGAAGCCCGTCACGCCAGGCGTGTTGCGGACCACGTACCACGAGTCGTCGTCGAGCTCCATCTGAACGAGGATGTAGCCGGGAAAGACCTTCTTCTCGCTGGTGACCTTGCGACCACCCGCCTTGAGGTCCGTCACCGTCTCCTTCGGAATCAGCACTTCAAAGATCTTGTCATGCACGCCCATGGATTCGATGCGGTGCTCAAGGTTCGTCTTCACCTTGTTCTCGTATCCAGAGTACGTATGAATGACGTACCACTTCTTGGCCATATGGCTAGCCGCCGATCTTGCTGACGAGCTGAATGAGCTGAGTGGAGAACGTGTCGACGACAAGCGTGAATGCGATGAAGAACGCGAGGGTCATAATGACGACGAGACTCGAGTTCAGTACCTCGTTCCTCGTCGGCCACACGACTCGCTTCATCTCAGCCCGAACGTCGCCGAAGTAGCGGCCGATTCGAGCGAAGAGATTCAGCTTCTCTGTCTTGGTAGCCTTTCCCATATCACTCATTCCGTCCCGTCGCGTCACATGTCGCGACGTTCATCATACCGCTGCAAGCGAGTCCCGCACTGCAGCAGCGCATTCGTCGTGGCAGGCCAGGAGGGGCTCGAACCCCCAACATCCGGTTTTGGAGACCGGCGCTCTACCAATTGGAGCTACTGGCCTGTGTCAACCACTCCCGTACAGGCGACTACCTGGTCTCCTTGTGGACGGTGTGGGTCTTGCACCACTTGCAGTACTTCTTGAACTCGATGCGTTCAGGATTGTTCTGCTTGTTCTTCTTTGTGGTGTAGTTGCGGCGCTTGCACTCGGTGCACGCCAGCGTGACCAACGTTCTCATCAAGTCCTCCAACCGACCGCATCACGAAGCCCGGGAGGGCACGCACGCGGTAGGGTACTCTAGCACCCTGATTTCTGCACTGTCAAACCGCTCAGACCAGGAGCGGGATAGGCGGAACCCGGCATTATCCGTGCCGGATCCCGCCTCCTTCTCAAAGAAACGAGCGCTACTTCAAGATCTTTGTCACGCGACCCGAGCCGACGGTGCGACCGCCCTCGCGAATCGCGAAACGCAGGCTCTCCTCCATCGCGATCGGGTTGATAAGCTCGCCGCGAAGCTCGACGTTGTCGCCGGGCATGACC
>JAUXNU010000130.1 GCA_030682655.1 Actinomycetota bacterium
CGACGAGCGCTCCTACCAACGCGGCGTCAGGGTCTCAGACGCCCAACTGGCGACAGTCAGCCTCACCCGAGATGAGTTCCATCCCGAATGGAACTATGTGATCCATCCCCGCAACCGCTCAGTTGTTGTTTGACGCTTCCTAAGACGAGTTTCGGGGCCGCAGTCGTTCGGAATGCGAACAGTCCAGTGTGAGGAGTAGCTTGTGTCGCGAAAGACCAAGATCATCATCGCAGTCGTCGCCCTGCTCACCGTCGGGGGCACCGCGGCCGTCATCGCTCTGGGAGCGCAGGGGGCGGTGGCCGCAGTCGAGACGACCACCGTTGTTCGCGAGGATCTTGTCGTCACGATCACTGCGGCGGGGCTGGTTGAGTCCGGTGTCCGGATGGAGATCTATCCTCCGACAGCGGGCGTTCTCGAAGAGGTCTATGTGAAAGATGGCGAAACCGTTTCGGCGGGGGCGATCGTCGCCCGGATGGAAGAGGGCCCCCTCGAGGCGACGGTCAAGCAGGCAAGCGCCGGTCTTGCGCAGGCGGAAGCTCAGCTTGCGGGAGTCGACGACAGGGCACCGTCCTCCGACGACCTTGCGGCGGCCAGGGCCGGCACCGACGCCGCGTGGGCCGGCTACCTGTCCGCTCAGAAAGCGGCTGGCGCTGTCGCAGATGCGGGACCGTCGGCCGCCGCCCGGGCTGCTGCGCAGGCGGCGGCTAGCGCCGCATGGACCGGCTACTCCTCGGCGAAGCCCGCATATGACCTGCTCAAGGCATCCGTAGACGCTAGTGCTAGCCCGTCGCCGAGTGCTCTTGCCGAGCTCGACCAGGCGAAGGGCGCCAGGGATCAGGCGTACGCGGGCTACCTCCAGGCGAAGGCCGCGCTGTCCAGTCTCGAGGACTACGACGGAACGTCGGCCGAGGCGCAGGCTGACTCCGCTGCCAGGCAGGCCTACGCGGCCTACCTCAGCGCGCGCGCCCAGCAGTCGAAGCTCGAAGGCTCGAGCGTGACGGCGGAGCGGGCTGCTGCCCAAGCGGCTGTCGACCAGGCCCGGCTGGGCCTGGTGCTTGCCGAGGACAATCTGGACCGGGCGACGCTCGTGGCCCCCATTGATGGAGTGGTGTTCTTCAATCCCTCCGGTGCGCCGGGGCCAGATGGATCGGTTCCCGTGCCCGCCGCCGGCAGCCCCGTGGCGCCACAGGCGGCCCCTTTCACTGTTGTCGACCTCGACGGGCTGCGCCTCACCGCCGATGTGGACGAAGTTGACATAGACAGGATCGAACTGGGCATGAAGGCGAGGGTCATGCTCGACGCCTTCCCGGAGAAGTCATTTGAGACAACGGTCTCTGAGATCAAGTCAGCAGCGAAGCAGACCGCGACCGGGGGAACGGTGTTTCCCGTGCATCTGAGCCTCAGCTCCCCGGATGCCGACGTTCTTATCGGCATGAAGGGTGATGCGAACGTCGAGGTGAACATCGTAGCGGGGGCCACTACGATTCCGGTCGAGGCCCTGTTCGACGAGGGCGGCACGACATTCGTCTACATCGTGGAAGACAACCTGCTCGTCCGGACGAAGGTCGAAGTGGGGACTCTGACCGAGACCACCGCGCAAGTCCTGTCTGGAGTTGACGTAGGTGACGAGGTTGCGCTCTCAGGTGCAACGGAGCTCGTCGACGGGATGCGCATCAGGATCGCCAACTAGCCGATGGACGCATCAGGGACAAACAACAAGACCCCAACGCCGGACTGTCCTGAGTCGCGGGCTGTTCTCGAGGCACGCGATGTGACGAAGTGCTACGTGCTAGACGAGATCGAGGTGCATGCACTCGGGGGCGTGGATCTGTCTGTATGCGAGGGCGAGATGCTCTCCATCATGGGGCCATCCGGATCAGGAAAGTCGACGCTGATGCACATCGTGGGGCTCCTTGACCGCCCAACGACCGGGACGGTCAGTGTCGAAGGCGAGGAAGTGTCCCGGATGGCGCCCAACGATCTGGCCGCCGTTCGAAACAAACGCATCGGCTTCGTCTTCCAGGCATTCAACCTTCTCCCTCGCACGTCCGCTCAGGCCAACGTGGAGCTCCCGCTCATCTACGCCGGCATCTCCGGTGCGAGACGATCGGCCATGGCGCGCGAGGCACTTGAGCGTGTTGGTCTCGGCGATCGCCTCGGGCATTTCTCGAGCCAGCTGTCCGGAGGGCAGCAACAGCGCGCCGCGATAGCCCGCGCCCTTGTGACGCAACCGAGCATCGTGCTTGCAGACGAGCCGACCGGCAACCTGGATTCCCGCTCGGGCGTGGAGGTAATGGGCATACTGCAGGACCTCAACGACCAGGGCATCACCGTGGTGATCGTGACGCACGACCGAAACATCGCCCGTCATGGCAAGCGCATCGTTCACATGATGGACGGGGTCATTGTGAAGACGGAAACGGTTTCGAACCGTGTCCTCGCGAGCGACGAGGCGCGGCGCATGGCCGAGGACGGCGACAGCGGATGAATCTGGTGGAGAGCTTCCGCATCGCGCTTCGTGCACTGAACGCCAACAAGGTGCGAAGCGCGCTCACCATGCTCGGAGTGATCATCGGCGTTGCCGCGGTCATCTTGCTCGTGGCGATTGGCACGGGAGTCCAGAAGGAGGTCACCGGCACGATCGAGGGACTGGGGTCGAACCTGGTCTTCGCGTTTCCGGGCAACTACGAACAAGGAGGGCAGGGAAGCGGCGGACCGGGGGGGAGTGTGACCAAGCAGTTCAATCTGGGGGATGCCGACCTGATCCAGAGACGCTTGGGCCCGCAAGAGATCGTCGTCCCGGTAGTCCAGGGACCGGGGACGCTCAAGGTTGGCAACCGGGAGTTGCGTACGACGATCGCGGCGGGGAACGAGCACGGGGGCGAGGTCTTCACATCGGACTACGTCTCCGGGCGCGACTACCGGCGCAGCGAGGTCCTGGCCGCGTCCCGCGTAGCGGTCATCGGTGAGACCGTGCGCAAGGAGCTCTTCCCAAACAAGGATCCCATCGGTCAGGCGATGGACGTCAACGGCCAGAGGTTCACGGTCATCGGCCTGCTGGCCGAGCAGGGCGGAACGATCACGGGCGATCAGGACAACCAGATCTACATGCCTGTGACGACGGCGCAGCGGCTCCTTGGCACGCGGGACATCACGATGATCATCATCAAGGCGGCCGACGCCGAGGAGATCGACATCATCCAGGCTCGCATCAAGCGTGTTCTCAGGCCCAAGTTCGGCGAGGAATTCAGCGTGTTCACGCAGGAGCAGACACTCGGGATCCTCTCGAGCCTGCTCGGTACGCTCACGGTGATGCTGGCCGGAATCGCCGGCATCTCGCTGCTGGTGGGCGGCATCGGCATCATGAACATCATGCTGGTGTCCGTATCGGAGAGGACCCGCGAGATCGGCATTCGCAAGGCCGTCGGTGCGAAGACCTACGACATCATGAGCCAGTTCGTGATCGAGGCAGTCATGCTGTCGATTGTCGGCGGTGGGATCGGCATCCTGCTTGGCGCAGGAGGAGCGGCGGGGCTCAAGCAGTTCGTGCCCACTGAGGTCACGCCTTGGGCGGTCATGCTGGCGTTCTCGTTCTCCGCGGCGGTCGGGATCTTCTTCGGCGTGTATCCCGCGTATCGCGCATCAAGGCTCGACCCGATCGAGGCACTCCGCTACGAGTAGCAGCGCGAAGTGCATCCGGCCGAAGCTACGACTGGAAGTCGTTCGGATCCACGTGTTCCAGGAACTCGCGGAACTTCTCCAGTTCTTCCTCGGGGTTGGTTTCCTCGAGATCCGTTTCCGGAACCGACGCGTCGTCCAGGACGTCCTCGGCGACGAATATCGGGGAGTGCGTGCGGACGGCTAGTGCGATGGAGTCGGAGGGACGGGCATCGATGGCGAGCGTGCGCTCCTCGGCACGAAGCACTATAGCGGCGTAGTAGGTGCCCTCTTCGACGCGCGTGATCTCGACCCGTGCGACGTGGAACTCAAGGGCGTCGAGCACGTTCTTCAGCAGGTCGTGAGTCATGGGACGCGGCGGCTCCATCCCCTGGAGTGCCAGCAGGATGGCCGTGGCCTCTGTGTGGCCGATCCAAATCGGCAGAAGGCGGCCCTCGCCGGGATCGTCGGCGATGGGGCGCAAGATGATGACCGGCTGGTTGGTAGTCGCGTCAACGCTCAGGCTTGCGATACGGACGTGCACCATGCCGACCACCTCCCTAGAGGTTCTGCGAGTACCTTGCAGCAGAGTACGTTCCACTATGATACGGGATGAGGCAACCCCGAGGAGGCGTCCGATGAAGCGCTTGCAGGTCTCGACGGCAAGGCGGGAGCAGTTCGTCGACATCACGAGTGCGGTGGCAGCAGCCGTGGCGGAAGCAGGCGCCGCCGACGGGTGGGCGCTCGCCTACTGCCCCCACACGACCGCGGGCATCACGATCAACGAGAACGCGGATCCGGATGTGGTTCGCGACTTGCTTGCGGCCCTCGAGCGCATGGTGCCGCGGGAGGCGGGCTACAGCCACCGCGAGGGCAATGCGGACGCTCACGTGAAGGCGAGTCTCATGGGGTCGAGTGCCACGGTCCCGGTCACGGGCGCAGCGCTGGCCCTTGGCAGGTGGCAGGGCATCTACCTGTGCGAATTCGACGGGCCAAGGACGCGAAATGTGTTCGTGGACGTCCGAGCCTGCTGACCTGGGCGTTGCTTGACGCACACGACGACGCTGGGCTATGGTACGAAAGCGTTTTTGCACCCTGGGCCCGTAGCTCAGTTGGTTAGAGCGCACGGCTGATAACCGTGAGGTCGTTGGTTCGAATCCAACCGGGCCCACCAAGTGACGATGACAGACGCCTCCTCGGCATGCAGATGAGGGGGCGTTTGTGTGTTTCGGACAAGACGTGTTCACCCGCCAATGATGGGAACACAGTCACAACGCCACCAAGCATGCGCTCGAAGGCTTCAGCGAGGGGATGTGGCACGAACTCAGACCCTTCGGTATCCGGGTCAAGGTCATTGAACCGGGCTTCGTGGAGACCGCGATATGGGGAAAGGTGCCGCCCGCCGCTCACCCGATTGGCTAAGACAAGTTATGCAATGCGCGTCACAATAGAGGGGGAAACCGAAAGGGGGAGCTGTGTCGCTCGTTCTTGACGTCGCGGTCGAAGTGCTCGAACCCTACGTGGGGCGAGCCCTCGCGGACACGTGCATGCGTGCGGGAGCGCTGTCAGAAGGCAGACTCCCGGATGACCTGACCCCTGACGATCTTCCGTGCATCGAGAATGCTGCGCGCAAGCTGCTCTCGGCAGTCGCTCCCCAAGACACGATAGACAGCGTGGTGGCCGACATCCGGGCAGGTGTGCGGTGATGCGGTTGAGCACCCGCTCGTATGTCGTCGCGCTCGGAGGGCTCGGGCTCGTGGCCTTCGTGAGGACGCTCATTGCCCTTGGGGTCGGGGGGCCTGATGGGGCGGTTGTCATCAGCGACATCGGCTCGTTCGCGATCGTTGCACTCTGTGCAGGTGCGGTACTGCTGTCAACGAGGCGACTGCGCCCTGGTGAACGGCTCAGGACGACGTGGACGCTCGTGGGTGCCGGCGTTCTGTCTTTCGCGCTCGGCGATTTGGCGTGGACCGTCATCGAGGTCGGTCTCGGACGCGAAGCGCCGTACCCGGGACTTCCGGATCTGTTCTACCTCGCGGAGTATTTCTTCCTCGCGTGGGCGCTCCTCCGACTGGTCTCCGGGTTCCGTGGGCTCGTCGATCTCAAGGGGCCAACGGCCATTGCGTCGGCCGCCGCCGCCGTGGGACTCGGTCTGCTCTGGTTCGGCTTGCTGCAACCCTACGTCTTCTCCGATCCTACGATCTCCGCTGCCGAAAGAGCACTCAGCGCGTTCTATCCGATCGCCGACATCGTTCTGCTGGGACTGCCGACACTGGTCGCCCTTCTCGTGGTCTTGCGCATGGGTTCGGGCAGTCTCGCGTGGCCATGGTATGCGGTTGCGGCCGGAGTGCTGCTCCTCGCCATGAGCGATGCGACGTTCTCCTGGATGTCGGCCGTCCAGGGCTACGAAGGCGGCGCCGTCGTCGACTACGGGTGGATGGCGGCGCACGTCATGATCGCCTTCGGGGCGTCGCTCTCCGTCGACGCAGCGCAACCGAAGAGACGTCCGGTGGCGCGGGTTCTCGATGAGAAGACGGCCTGAGCGGCCTGAGCTTCGCGCCTCACCCGCCGAGGAGCGCCACTTCCACATCGTGCGTCTCTCCGTCGTCGGCAAGCAGCACGCGCAGTCCCTCGACGACTTCGCCATCCAGGGCGATCCGCTCCACACCGCGGTTGACTCCGCGTGGGTTGTGGACCGAGATGCGGTACGTCGAAGTCCCATACCGGTACGACATCTCATAGCGCTCCCATGACCTGGGGATACACGGTTCCACCGCCAGGTAGCGCATACCGTCCTCGGCACAGAGGGTAAGGCCGAAGAGATTCTGCACCGCCACCCGGTAGAACCAGCTTGCGGATCCCGTGTACCAGGTCCAGCCGCCACGGCCGATGTGTGGCGGCGCAGCGTAGACGTCGGCGGCTACCACGTAGGGCTCGACCTTGTAGCGGTTGGCGTCCTCGAGGGAGCGGGCGTGGTTGATGGGGTTGATCAAGTCGAGCATGCCATGGGCCTCGTCGCCGTCGCCTTGGAGGAGATAGGCGAGAACCACCCAGATCGCGGCGTGGGTATACTGGCCGCCGTTCTCACGAACACCTGGCACGTACCCCTTGATGTAGCCCGGGTCGTGTTTCATACGGTTGAATGGCGGAGCGAGCAGCGCGATGAGTCTGTCTTCGCGACGAACGAGTTTCTCTTCGACGGCGTCGAGGGCATCGATGGCTCGCTGGGGATCACCGGCGCCGGAGATGGTGGCCCAGGCCTGGGCGATCGCATCGATCCGGCACTCCTCGGCCAGGCGCGTGCCGAGCGGCGTTCCGTCATCGAAGTAGGCCCGCCGGTACCACGATCCGTCCCATGCGTCGCGCTCCACCGCGTCGACGAGCTCTTGGGCCCACTCGCGGTAGTCGCTCGCTCGCTCGTGGTCGCCGCGCATCTCGCATACGGGCGCGAAGCGCGTGAGCACGACGTTGAGGAACCATGCGAGCCAGACGCTCTCGCCCTGCCCTTCGATGCCTACGTGGTTCATGCCGTCATTCCAGTCGCCGCCTCCGATGAGAGGCAGACCGTGCGGGCCGGTCCCGCGGCCGGACTCAAGCGCCGCCACGCAGTGCTCGTACACGGTCGCGGCTCTCTCGGAGACGGCGGGCTGCATGTAGTTGTCCTCGCGTCCGGATTCGACCTCGCCGCCCTCGATGAAGGCAACTACTTCGTCGAGCACAGAGGCGTCTCCCGTTGCGGCCAGGTACTCGGAAGTGACGAACGGGAGCCAGTGGCGGTCGTCCGTGATCCGCGTTCGCACACCTCGGCCTGAGGTCGGCTGCCACCAATGCAGAACGTCGCCCTGCTCGAACTGATGGCGCGAAGCTTCGACGATCTGGGCGCGCACGAGGTCTGGCCGCGCGTACAGCATCGCAAGTACGTCCTGAAGCTGGTCCCGGAAGCCAAACGCCCCGCTAGACTGGTACGTGGCGGTCCGTCCCCACAGGCGACATGCGAGCGCCTGGTATAGCAACTGCCCGTTCACGAGCAGGTCGAGTGCGGGATCGGGCGAGCTCACTTGCACGGTGCCAAGGATCTCCGACCAGTAGGCGCCCACCTCTGCGAGCGATCGGTCCACGCTGCCGTCTTCGCGATAGCGCGCGACGACGGCGCGTGCCTCGTCGAGCGAATCGGTCTGGCCAAGGAAGAACGACACCTCCTCCTCGGCACCGGGGTCGAGGAGGAGGGCGATCATGAGTGCCCCGCAATTGTCGTGGAACGCGCCGGTGCGCGCGTCAAGATGTGACCGGTGCATGGCGACGGGATCCGACGGGCGGCGGTTGCGGCCGACGAACTCGGTTCTGCTCCCGGTGTAGGAGGCGAGTGGCCGGTCGCTGGCCAGGAACGCCGCTCTGCCGGGGAAGTCGGGATTGTAGTGGTTGTGGGCCGTGAGCATCTCGATCTCGGCGTCGTACCACGTGACCACGAGCTGCTGGGCCTTGCTTCGGGAACTGCCGAGGACCCACTCGACGAAGTGGGTCGCGGAGATGTGTCGCGGCCGATCGGTGAGGTTGCGCAGCTTGAGCCGCACGATGCGCACGGGGTCGGTGGTCGACGCGAACCAATCGAGCTGCTGCTCGATGCCGTGAGAAGTGTGCTCGAACCGCGAGTGGCCTTTGCCGTGCCGAATCACGTAGGGCTCGGAGTCCCTGGACGGGAGAGGGGTGGGACTCCAGAACTCCCCGGTCTCTTCGTCGCGCAGGTAGGTGGCCTCGCCGGAGCCGTCGGAGACAGGGTCGTTGTTCCAGGTCGTGATGCGGTTCTCGTGGCTGTTGTGTGCCCATGTGCAACCGATGCCGGCCTCAGAGACCATGCATCCGAACTCCGGTGTGGCCATCACGTTGACCCACGGCGCGGGCGTGACCTCTCCCTCGCCAAGGACGATGACGTACTCCCCGGTGGAACCGTCGAACCCGCCATAGCCGTTGTCGTACAAGAGGCCAGGGCGCTCGAAGGGAGCCGAGGGTACAGGGACTGGCTCGGCTACCGGCAGCAACTGTGCAGGATCGACGGGGTGTTCTCCTCGGCGGTTGAGCTGGATCTCGATGGATCCTGCGTCCCCTTCGAGCGTGGCGCGTGCGACGGTGAGCAGGAGGTTGAGCACATCGGGATGCATCTGGTCGGCACGTCTGAGGAAGACGCCGCCGGGCTTGTCGACGACCTGAAGCGCGTGCCCGGTGCGCACGAGCAGTTTGAGCCGCTCGTCGAGTTCCTCACTGTACGCTGACGGACGGGTGTTCAAGATTACCAGGTCGGAAACGAGGCCTTTGTGACGCCAGTACTGATGGGCCAAGAGGGCCTGTCGCACCAGGGGTGCGTGCTCCAGGTCCTCGATGCGAACCAGCAGGATCGGCAGGTCGCCCGATATGCCAAGTGACCACAGGCCTGACATCCGAAGCCCGTTCTCAACCGCCGGTTTGACCTTGAGCGGGGAGGTGGGGTCGGTCAGCAGGAGGCGCGAGGCGAGCCGCTGAAGCGTGACGGCCTCCTGAGCCGTGAGCCCGAGGTCTCGCAGCTCTATCTGAGAGGCAGTCCAGGCGAGGTCGATAGAGCGCTGTGCACTGCGGATGTCGTGGTACTTGTCTGTGAGGCGGAGCGCGGCTTCCCGGCTATCGGCCACACCCGTGACGTAGACGAACCGCGCGCTTTCGCCGGGGCCGATCTGAGCACCTCGCCTGATGGCGCAGGCGGGATCCAGTACTGCGCCGGTCGTGCCCGACAGTGGACGATCGGCGCCAACAGCGACTGGTTCGTCGGCTTGACGCAGCCTTCCGAGGAACCTGACCCTATCGGTCTCGAAGGACCAGTCGCACGGTGCAGAGGCATCGCACCCCATCACGTGGAAGCCCCAGTACCGATGCTCATCGGCGGAGCGCGGGCGCCTGGAGAAGAGGAGCGCGTGGTGCTCTTCGATCGCCTCAGTCTCAACGAAGAGGTTGGAGAACGAGCGGTGCGCCTGGTCGGAATCCTGGAATGTCAGCGCCACCTCGAAGTAGCTCGTGACCTCGATCTCTCGGGTCTTGCGACCACGGTTCGTCACGGTGATTCGACGGATCTCGACATCGTCTTCGGGTGATACGGAGACCTCGGTGTGCGTCTCGATGTCGCCATCGCGGCGACGAAACTCGGCCTTGTCCGCCGAGAACGTCGCATGGTAGTCGTCCGGTCGCGAGGGGCACGGGTTCCCGGTCGCGGACCACAGCATTCCGTCCCCGGTGTCGCGGAGGTAGAAGAACTGGCCCCAGCAGTCGCGTGTGACATCCTCGCGATAGCGCGATACCGCGAGGCCGCGCCATCTGCTGTAGCCGCCACCGGCGTTGGTGACCATGACCGAATATGAACCATTCGACAGGAAGTGGGTTGCGGGAACGGGCGTGTCGTAGAGCGGGTACGCACGCGTGACGAGGGGGGGTAACTCCCTGACCGACCGCACGTACTGCACCTCTTCCACGTGTGGGTGGGCCAGCTCGATGCCGCGCGGAACGCGTTCCTGCAACAGCAGCTCTGCGGAAACCACCATCGGGTCGGCATGAAAGCGCTCTGTCATACGATTGCCGGTCAGCTGGTTGCCCAACGCAACAAGACTCATGCCCTGGTGATGGGCGAAGTACGATCTCACGACCGCGCGGCGGCGCCCGGCGGGGACCCGGCCGGGCGTGTAGTCGATAGACTCGTAGTAGCCGTAGCGTCCGCGGGCGCCTTGCTCGGTGAGCACATCGAGGTTCCTGAGCACTGCTCGCGGGGCTATGGGTAGGGCTAGAATCGCTGCGTAGGGCGCCACAACGACATCGTCGGAGAGCCCTCGCTTGAGCCCGAGGCCTGGCACCCCGAACGCTTGGTACTGGTAGGTTAGCTCAGCATCCTTTGAATTGAACGCCGACTCGGAAACGCCCCACGGCACGCTGCGCTCGTTGCCGTATTGAATCTGGCGACGTACG
This sequence comes from Actinomycetota bacterium, assembly GCA_030682655.1. Classification (NCBI taxonomy): domain Bacteria; kingdom Bacillati; phylum Actinomycetota; species Actinomycetota bacterium. The sequence continues at coordinate 10,636 of JAUXNU010000130.1, forward strand.
ACCGATGTGTACGTTTCGTCAAGGAGTGTCCTCGGCCAGCTTCGCATGACAAGCAGCGGCATCAGGTACTCGAACATCGAGGCGCTCCAGGAGAGCAGCGCCCGTCCGCCGCCGGTGGCCGTGATGGCGCGACCCAGCCTGAACCAGTGCTCCTGGGGGACGTCACCCTTCGCGATGGCGAGGAAGCTGGCGAGTCGGCATTCCGATGCGAGCATGTCGTAGAACGAGCGATCAGGGCGCCCCTCGGCGGTGTTGTAGCCGATCGCGAAGAGCAGCCGGTTCTTGTCGAAGAGCATCTGGAAGTCTGTGTGCTCCCACATCTCGCGGGCGATGTCTGCGTCCAGACGCAACCGGCCGAGCATCTCCGCGGCCAACGAGCGCGGCGACATGATGCGGTCAAGCGTCTTGTGGGCCCACGCTGCAGCCATGTCGCGCTCGGTCTCCGTTGCTCCGGGCGCGTTCTTGGCCAGCGAATCGAGCGCCTCGACCGTCTCGATGAGGCCTTCGGCCAGGCCGACGAGGCTCGGCACGTATTCGAGCAGCGGAGCAAGTTCTTCGCATCGCGGGTCTGCCAGCACCGACTGCGGCACGTGCTCCACCAGCTCGGCCCACGGGGCCAGACGCTCAACGAGGGTCAGCGCCTCTTCGGCGGAGTCGTGAACGCACGCGACCGCGTTATGCGCTCGCGTGAGTGGCGTAGCGGGATGCGAGGAATCCCGGACGCCGGCATTGGCCGAGGGGTCGGCCGCAGCAAGGTCCGCTGCGATCCGGACAGCGGAGCCGGACAACGTGGACAGGCGTTGGAGCAACGCGCGCCAGGCACCGAGATTCTCGGGAGTCTCGGCGAGGCCCGCATCGCGCGCGAGCTGCTCGAGCTGTTCGCGGACGTCGGCAAGCATGTCCGAGGGGCCGATGTCGTCGCGCTCCTCGAAGAGGTCCTCCACGGCCATCGATGCGGTGTCGACGAGCCCGGCGAGAACCTGCCCGTCAACGAGAGGTGCCTCCGAAGCCTCGAGGAGACCGATGCGCAGCACGAGCAGATGTCCGGCGAGGTTGCCGCTGTCCACCGTGGAGACGTAGTTCGGAGGAAGCGGCTGGAGGGTCAGGATGTCGTACCAGTTGTAGAAGTGACCGCGGAAGCGCTCGAGTCCGGCCATCGCGTGCAGCGTATCGGAGGACCAGGCCGTCAGTCTGTCCAGGGTGATGTAGCCAAGGTCATACGCCGTCAGATAGGACATGAGCTGCAGGCCGATGTTCGTCGGCGAGGTCCGGTAGGCGATGCGCTGACCAGGGACTTCCTGGAAGTTGTCTGGAGCCAGCCAGTGAGTTTCCGCGGTCGTGAAGGTCTCGAAGAAGCGCCATGTCCGTCGGGCCGTGCGGCGCAAGGTCGTTACGTCCCTCTCGGTGAGCACCTCTGGTACGTGCTCCTTCGTGCGCGAGACTCTCCACGCGACGTACGGGGCTAGTGCCCACGTGGCCGCCAGCGGGATCGCCAGGATCAGACGAACCGGGTCGAGAGCTGTGCCCGGGAGCACGAGCGCGATCGCGAAGGCCGAGGAGGGACCGAGCTTGCGGATGAAGGCAGGAAGCGTCGACCCGGCGCGCCGGTCGGCGTCGGCTGCGGTCTCCCACTCGAGCAGCAGCCGACGGGAGACGCCCATGCGCCACAGCGCACGGACGATCGCGTCGGTCATAAGCCATGCTTGGTGCGGCAGGAGTACGAGGGCGAGCAGCGCGCGCACCGAATCGCGAGTGAAGTCCGACCAGATCAAGCCCGCAGCTGCGGAGAACGAAATGGAACGCGGACGGAACAACATGGCGTCGACGAGGGCGAAGTAGACCGGGAACAGGAGCACGAGCATCATCACGAGCGGCCAGGTCCACGCAGGTCCGGGCAGAAGAACCCACCCCACCGCTATCAGAAGCAGGAGGGTTGGCGGGACGAGGCTGCGCCGGAGGTTGTCGATGATCTTCCATCGGTGGAGGGGCGAGAGCGGGTTTCGTTCGGTCTGGCCGCTCGAAATCGGAACGCGCGGGAACAGCCATGGGAGCGTCTGCCAGTCGCCGCGGACCCAGCGGTGAAGTCGGGACACGTGCGACAGGTAGTTGGAAGGATGGTCGTCAAGGACCTCGATGTCGGACGCCAGCGCCGTGCGCAGGTAGCATCCCTCGAGGAGGTCGTGCGATAGCAGCGTGTTCTCGGGAAGCCTGTCTTCCAGGATCGCGTTGAACACGCCGACCTCGAAGATCCCCTTGCCCGTGAAGCTTCCTTCGCCAAAGACGTCCTGGTAGGTGTCGGAGACTGCCCCGGCATACGGATCGATGCCGGTCGTTCCCGAGTACAACCACGCGAAGAACGACTTGCTCGACGCGGGCAGCGACATTCCCACCCGCGGCTGCACGAGGCCATAACCGCGGGCGACGCGCGGATCGCCCGGGTTGACTCTTGAGCGGTTGAGCGGGTGAGCGATCGTGCACACCAACTTGCGTGCGCCGTCTCGCGGCAGGAGGGTGTCCGCGTCGAGCGTCAAGACGAACGTGACATCGCGCAGGAACGGCTCGTCGCCCTCTTGATGCGTGAAGCTGACATCGGACGAGCCCTTGAGCAGCCGGTTAAGCTCCATGAGCGCTCCACGCTTGCGCTCCCAGCCCATCCAGGTCTCTTCGGCTTCGTTGAGTCGCCGGCCCCGGATGAAGACGAAGAACGGGCGTCTCCCATGCTCGCGCTCGTACCGGTCGTTGAGTACTTCGGTGCCATCGATCGCGGCTTCGATGATCGCGCCGTCTTCCTTGGCGCGCTGAGATGACGACCCCTTCAAATCGCCAAGGAGCCCGAAGGCGATGTTGTCGTCACGGTTGGCGAGGTACGTGATCTCGAGGTTGTCCAGCACGCTGCGTACGGCTCCGACCGAGGACATGAGCGCCGGCACTATGACGAGCGTCCGATGAGCCTGCGAGAGTGGTTCCATGACATCGAGCTTGGGAAGGACACGGGGTGGAAACACCCATGCCGACGCGTGGTTGGTGAGATTGATCGCGAGGTCGCTTAGGGGGATCACCGATATGAGCATCAGAACCGCGATGCGCCAGATCGCTGCTCCCGAGGATAGCGAGTAGGCTCCGAGGGCTGCGGCAAGAAGCGTGGTGTTGAGGGCGAGCAGCCCCCAGTACGGCGGACCGTGATGGCGCAGCGGGCCGCGGTACAGGCGCTCCCGGCCGTGGGGGCGGTAGTCGATGCTGTTCTCGAGCGCGTACCGGCCGCCGCTGATGAAGTAGTGGCCGATGTGTCCGATCACCGGGTCCGATGGGTTGTGGGTGAGGGCGTCGAGTGCCCAGCTCACGGCCGCCTCGGCCACTTCGATCTCGGTGTGGGCGCACCGCTTGGACATCGCCTCGAGGGCGTGCCGGTACCGGTCGCGGCTCTTGAAGTCCATGCGCTCGTAGATGCCGGCGGGATCCTGACGCAGTACTGCCTCCACGAAACTGACGGTCTCGAAAAAGGCGTTCCAGTCGTAGGCGTCCAGGAAGCGCACCGATGTTATCGAGTTCGCGATTGACACCTGGTCTGCGGCCTGCTCCTGCTGGTGAGTGTGTGAGGCGTCCTCGAGCGAGATGCCCGCAGCCGTCAACCGGCGCTCCAGCCAGGCGTTGAGGGCGTCCCCTCCGACGTCCTGCCCTTGCAGCCGCTGCGAGAGTCTGATGTAGAAGGTCGCACTTGCGGCAGTCTGGGAAACATCAAGCTCGTCGATCAGCGTGCGTAACTGGCTTGGATCATCCTGCGCGGTGATGAGCAGCCTGTCGGCCCACGTGTCGGCAAGCCAGGTGTCCTGGTGGACCCGCACGACCTGTCGCGACAGGCGCCGAAGGTTCTCGACGAGGGCGACCCTGAGCATGATCGGGATGGCCCAGACCTCGCCGATCGTGAGCGGCGAAGAGTCCTGGTAGCCGCCGATGAAGCGCAGCACGTAGTCCTCATCGATGCGGGAGTCGGTGTGCGAGACAAGCGTGGCGATAGCTTCGTACACCCGCGGGTAGTCCAGGTAGTCACCTTCCGCAAGTGAGGGAAGCTCCTTGCCGTAGTGGGCCGGGAGATCCTCCCGAACGAGGCGGACCTGCTCCTCGATCAGGTAGTAGTTGTCGAGGAGCCACTCGCTCGCGGGCGATATCGCCTGCTGGGCGCGAACTGCCGAGGAGAGAGTGTTGCTATGCTCGGCCAGCTCGACGGCAGCGCGCTCGACGAGCTCGATGAGAGGGGTTCCGCCACGCGGGCCTTCCGGTCGGGCGTGCTGGGCAGAAGCCAGTTCGCGCGCTCTCTCCTTCAACCGTTCAACGGTGAGGAGCTCCGCGCGAAGCGGCTGCTCGTCCCGGTATCCGATTTCCGGATTCGTCACAGAGGTCCCATCCCGTGGCGCACTTGGTTGTGGCGCCATGCCGTCACCCGCGGGCCCGTCATCGTCGGCCCCCTCGTACAGACTACCGGAATTGTCCCCGCGAGGAACGGAATGGTCTGAGAGTTGCTGCTGTGATACCCCGAGGGGTATGATGTGGCCCCCCTTGTGAGGAGGAGAATCCCCGGATGAACAAATCGAAAGCGGTGCTTTGGATCGTAGCCGCAGTTCTCATCGCCGTTGTCGGGTTCCTCGTCTTGAAGCCCGCGAGCGCGGGAGTACAGAACATCGACGCCAAGGAACTCGCCACGCTTGTAGACGAGGGAGTCACCGTGCTCGACGTACGCACGGCGGGCGAATTCGCGGCCGGGCACGTCCCCGGCGCGGTAAACATCCCTATCGACCAGCTCTCCACAGGTCTGGGCGCGCTCGACAACTCTAAGCCGGTAGCCGTGTATTGTGCCACGGGGGCACGCTCCTCGCAGGCCCTGAGTGTGCTCCAGGCGGCCGGGTTCGCCACGGTCTATCACCTGGCACAAGGAATCTTGACCTGGGATGGCCCGGTCGAGCGTGGCGAGAGTCTGGCGGCGACATCGACTCCACAGGCGACGAGCACACCTGTGCTCTATGAGTTCTTCACTGACTGGTGACCTTCGTGCAAAGTGATGAAGCCTGTGGTCGACAGGCTAGAGGAGAAGTACGCAGGCAAGGTGGAGTTCCGGCTCGTCAACGTCGATACGGATCCCGAGGGATCCGCGATGATGCAGAAGTACGGTGCTCAGTACGTGCCGACGTTTGTGCTGCTCAACGTGGACGGGTCGGTTGGCGATCAGATCGTCGGCGAAGTCGAGGAAGCCAAGCTTGCGGAAGCGATAGACCGCCTCAAATAGGTGGTGGCATCAGGATTGGACCCGTGAACCTGCGTTCCGCAGCTGTGTTGCGCCAATAGTACACGTTTACGGGGTCTGAGCTGTGGAAACGGGCGCGAACACGCCGACACGGCGTGTATCTAGGGGTCGGCGTTACCGCAGGTCAGGAGCTTGCGGGTGCCGGAGTGA
>JAUXNU010000131.1 GCA_030682655.1 Actinomycetota bacterium
GTTGCCGCCGATGAGCGAGGCCGCTTCAACGCGCCCCTCGGCATAGCGCTCAAGCTGCTCGATGCTCTGCACGACCATGAGCAGCCGGATCCCGCGGCTCCGGGCCATCGTGAGCATGGAGACGAACTCCGGAATCTTGGGGATGTTGCCGAACTCCTCGAACAGGATATTGACCGGCACCGGAAGTTGCCCGCCGTGGGCATTGGCAGCCTTCACGAGTGCCTGGTAGAGCTGCCGTACGTAGATCGTCACCATGACGTTGTAGGCGTCGCGTTCGTCGGGCGTGATGATGAACACCGCCGACTTGCGCAGCCCCACGTCGGCCAGGTTGTGCTCGGAGCGCGCGGTGAGCGCGGCCATGTTCCTGTTCGAGAAGATCTTCAGTGCATTGGCGGCCGTCGTGTACATGCTCGATGCGGTATTGCCGGTGGCAAGACTCGCGGCGAGGTAGGCGACCTTGGCCGGGTGCCGATCGTCCAGACCCTCGATGATCTCCTTGAGTGGATAGATCGTCTCTTGCCGCATGCTGCCGGCGCGCACCGCGGTTCGCTCCTTGCCATACGTTCCGAGCGCCCGGTAGACGTTGAACATGTTGCGCGAGAGCGGGTCGACGCCTTTGGGTTCACTGGCGATCAGGAGCGCCGTAGCCGCGATGATCGCTTCGGCGCTGGCGTTCCAGAACGCCTCATTGCCGCCATGCCCGCCGAGCTGTGCCGAGACGATCGTCTTGGCGAGTTCGTGCGCCATGTCCTCGGCGTGTGCGATCTCAGCCGACCAGATCAGGTCGACGATCAGGTCCAGCGGCGACCACTGGACGCTGCGCGAGGGGTCACGCAGGTCGATCGTGTCGACACGGTAGCCATTGGCTTTGAGGTGCTCGCAGGTGGTGAGGTAGAGCTCGCCTTTGGGGTCCGGAATCACCATCGACTCGCCGAGTTCGCCGAGCGCGTAGATGCTCGGCAGCACGATCCGGCGCGTCTTACCCGAGCCCGTCGATCCGATCACGAGCACGTGGCCCTCTGAGCCCGAGAGGTAGTAGGTCTCTTTGCGGCCGCGCTCGGCGGGCGTCGCGCCGATGACGAAGCCCGAGACGCCGGGAACCGGGGTCGTGCCGGGCGACCAGGTGACTGCGGAGGTCTCGAGCTCCGCGGGGGTCATGAGGTTCGAGGTGCCATGCTCGCCGCGACCGGCGGTCCGCGGGATGCCGGCGACGACGCCGGTGCCGCTGGTGCGCGGGCGCATGAGGTGGCCGGAGATCCAGACCCACCAGGCCACGATGATGGCGATGAGGAGGAGTGAGAGGATGAGTGTGGCCGGACTTGTGACGGCGGTCAGCCAGCGGGTGGGGAGCGGGGAGAGCGCCCACGTCGTCAGCGGCGCGGTGCGCGCCGATCGGTCGAGGGAGAGAGAGGCGAGGGCGGAGAGGGCTAACGGGATGAGGGCAGCGGCTATGCACGCCGCCACGCCGGTGGACGCGACTCGCCAGATCTCGGCCTTCCGAGCCACGTGCGCCTCCTTGACCTCAGCGTCTTGGATCGAGCTGCGGCGAAAGGTAGCACAGGGGGCTGGTGGCCCCGGACTTTGTGATTGGCGGGCCGTTCACGCCGCCAGACCGGGTTGTCGCCTAGGACATTTCGAGGCATGTGTCCAGAAACGGCCAAAGGCACCCTAGTCGGACGTTCTGGGAAGATGTCCCTGACGTCAAGATAGGGCATAGCCCAGTCGGACATACCCATCTCGTTTGGACGAGGCGCTCCTGAGGCCGGGACTCAAGAGAATGTGGGAGACTCGCCTGCGTCATCAGGTTGGCGACCTCCCACATGTCGAACAGGTGTTGCGGGAGCTGAACCGGAATCTAAAACGGTATCAGCTGTTGGATCTTGGTCCTTAGCAGCGGGCACAGAGCGACCTTGGCCGACGTGTGCAGCAGTTACAAACGCGTCCGCTGAATCCGACCAGCGTTTTTCGAGGCACCCTTCGGGGTGCCTCGTTTCGTTTACCTGCGGAAACGCGGCTAGCCTGGTCTTGCGCGACGGTTACAATCCTGTTGGTCTGTTCGGCCCGGCGTCGGCCGTGCAGGACACATAGTGTGCTTGGTGGGGCAGTGCGAGGATTGCCCGATAGCCAGGGGCGGATAGCTGAAGATGCCGCCCCTGGTGACGGTCTCCAGACTCGATGTCGGGCCACTGCCGTAGGATGTTGCTGGACACGCGTAGGCGAGAGTGGTCCACATCATCGGCGGGGGCCGATGTGGAGCGAGGGAGGGGAACGCAGTTGCGCTTCATCCAAACCGGTGACTGGCACCTAGGGCGCCTGTTCCACAACCAACATCTCACGGCTGACCAACGGTTCACACTGGATGCACTTCAGCGTCTTGCCGAGGAGCGGCGAGTCGACGCGGTTGTCATCGCGGGGGACGTGTACGATCGCGCAGTCCCTCCGACCGAGGCCGTGGAGCTTCTTAACGACGTCCTGGGTCACATGGCGCTTGAGCTACGGATTCCCGTAGTTATGATCGCGGGCAACCACGACAGTCCCGTGCGGCTCCAGTATCTGAACGGGCTTGTCAGCCGAGTTGGGGTCCATGTGGTTGGCGCGGTCGGCGCGCGGCCCCAAGGCGTCGAGATTGTTGGTGCCGATGGGGTACGCGTGGTCTTCTGGCCGTTGGCCTATACGGATCCCGAGACGGCCCGGTGTGATCTCAGCAGGGAAGATATCCACACGCACGAGGCCGCGATTTGCGCACACATCGCTATGATTCGCGAGCAGATGCCCCACGACTCCCGAAACGTCGTCGTAGGACACGCGTTTGTGACCGGTGCGGCGCCTTCCGAATCGGAACGCCCATTGACGGTCGGCGGCACCGGGGAGATCTCCTGCGACGTGTTCGAGGGGTTCGACTATGTTGCGCTCGGCCACCTGCATCGCCCCCAGGCGGTGACGGACCGAGTCAGGTACGCGGGCTCGCTGCTGAAGTATTCCTTCGACGAGGCCGACCATCGCAAGTCCGTGACCATCGTCGACATGGACTCCGATGGTGGCGTGGTCTGCGAGGAAGTTGCACTCCCGGCGCGCCACGAGCTCATTCGCCTGATCGGCTCCTTCGACGAACTCATGGCCGGTCCAGTCGACCCGCTGCACAAGGACGCCTACGTGGAAGTGAAGCTCACCGATAGCGAGTCGGCGCTGGACCCGATGCAGCGGCTTCGGACGCTCTACCCCAACATCCTCTCGCTCACGAGGGAAACCATCGACGGCGGACCGAGCACGGGCCCCGTGTGTCTGCCTAAGGCCCGCAAGACAGACGAGCTGTTCGCCGAGTTCTTCGAGGACGTCACGGGGCGTGCCCTCGGCGCCGAGCGTGAACTGCAGCTCGAAGCTGTGCTTGGCGAACTTGAGCGCGAGCGTCGGGAGGTGGCCTCGTGAGACCGCTGAAGCTTCGGATGCAGGCATTCGGGCCATTCCAAGGCACCGAGACGATCGACTTCGCCGAGCTCGGCATGAACCGGCTCTTCCTCATCCACGGCGAGACCGGGGCAGGCAAGACGAGCATCCTCGACGCCATCGTCTTCGCGCTGTATGGCGACACCAGCGGTGGCGAGCGCCAAGGCGCTCAGATGAGATGTGAATCCGCAGATCCCACTCTCCCGACTGAGGTGACTTACGACTTCGCGCTAGGGGAGAGACGTTTCCGAGTCCACCGACGTCCCAAGCAGGACCTGGCGTCCCAGCGGTGCTCTGGCGGTCTGGTGACCAAGCAGGCCGATGCCGCTCTTTGGGAGACCACCGACGCCGCAACGGGAACCGAGGGCAAGCTCCTCGCCTCGAAGATCCGGGAGGTGACCGAGCAGGTGCGCGGTCTCCTAGGCTTCTCGTCCGAGCAGTTCCGGCAAGTGGTCATGTTGCCGCAGGGCAAGTTCAGAGACGTGCTGGCGGCCGGCTCGGACAAGCGCGAGGAGATACTAAGGCAGCTCTTCAAGACGGGCCAGTACGCGGCACTCGAACGTCGGCTCTGGGAACGCGCCCGCGACGTCGCGAAGAAGCGCGAGGAGTTGTGCGTCACGCGCAACGCATGGCTCAGCCAAGCTGGGGCAACGAGCGACGCCGAGCTAGTCGCGCTCACGGAAGAGGCGGTTGGTCTCGCGAAAGCCGCCGGTAGGGAGGCCATGAAGGCTGACAAGGCTCAGAAAGAAGCTGCCGCACGCCTGAAAGCTGCAGAGGATGCCGATGCTGCCCAACTTGCGCTCGCAGAAGCCAAGCGCACATGGGACCTGTTGGTCCAGCGCAAGGAAGAGATCGCAGAGCTGCAAGCTGTGGTGACCGCTGGCCGGAAGGCGGAGAAAGTCCGGCCTACCGCCGAGGCGGAAGAACTCGCAGACGAGGACCTGCGGGGAGCTGTGTCTGACAAGGAAGACGCCCACGACGCGCTCGAAGAGGCCAAGGCCAACGAGAAGACAGCCGGGAAGGCGCTTGCCTCCGAGGAGAAACGCGCACCCCAGCGCAAGGCTGCCGACGATGCCGTCCGCAAGCTGACCGAGATGCAGGGGCTTGTAGCTGAGTGGCAGGACGCCGAGAAGTCCCGCAACGCGGCCCAGCAGACGATGCACACTGCGGAGGCGGCTTCACAAGATGCCCGCGACCGTCTCGACAAGGCCAAGTTGTCGCTTGAAGGCGCACAAGGGCGAGTCGCCGACGCGGTCCATACGGCGGCCGCTTTGGATGCGGCCGCCGTGCGGCAACAGGAGGCCGAACGAGTAGTCGAGCGCGTGCGAGCGCTTGAGGACGCCAAGAATGCACACAAGACAGCCCAAGATGCGAGCTCCAAAGCGCGGGATGCCGAGACTGAGGCGCGCAAGCTGTTGGAGGCCGCCGAGGAGCGGTGCGCCGAAGTTGAGGATTCCTGGCGAGCCGGCCGTGCTGCGGCCCTGGCGCAGTCGCTCGTGGATGGCGAGGCGTGCCCAGTATGCGGCTCGACCGAGCACCCAAAGCCTGCGGTCTCAGCAACTGCGGTCGGCGACGAGGAACTGGACGCCGCCCGGAGTCGTGTCGACAGCGCCCGCAGGACTCTCGATGAAGCGAATCGAGTTCTCAAAGACGCCGAGGCGGAAGCCTCAGCGGCGCAAGCTCGTGTGGGGGTGCGCAGTGCTGACGTCGAATCCGGTGTGACCCTGATCAAGGCCGAGAAGGCACTTGCCGGGTGCGAGCGGGATTGTGGAAAGTTCAAGGAGCTGCTGGCTTCCCTAGGCGACCCCGCTGAGATTGTCGCCAGCGCGAAGGAACATCTGGTCAACGAGCTGAAGTCCCTGAGCTCGGCGGAGAAGGACGAGAAGGCGTGTTCGGCTACGTTTGTAGCGGCGCGCACGCGATTCGAAGGCCTTACCGAGCGAGTGCCCGCCGGACTTCGAGTCGCCGGCGTCGCCGAGCGCCAGCTGAAGGCAGCAGGGGTCGCCCTCGGTCAGCTTGAGGCAGCCCTTGCCGCGGCGCAGGAGGCGAACTCGGAAGCCAGAGAAGCGCGAATCGTCGCCGACGGTGAGCTGAGGTCGGCAGCGAAGGCTGTCGCCAAGGCTCGCAAGGCTAAGACCGCCGCCGCCGCGGCGTTCGTTGCCGCACTCGAGCGCGGTGGCTTCTCGAGCAAGTCGGCCTACGAAGAGGCGGCGGTACTCGAAGAGAAGCTGCTCGAAATAGAGAGCATGATTGTTGTTCATCGTGATGCCTTGAGCGAGGCGAAGGGCAGCTTGGCTGAGGCAAAGAAGGCGGCGCTCGCACATCCGAAGGCCGGCGTGGTCGCTGAGCTGATCCCTCTCGCGCAGCAAGCTGCCGATCTGGCGAAAGAAATGCTCACCGCGCAGAACCATGCGGATGGCCGAATTGAGACGCTCCAGAAGGTGCGTGACGACCTCGACGACCTTGATATCCGGTTCGCCGAAGTCGAAGCACAGTATCGCGTCATAGGCGTCCTATCAGACGTCGCAAACGGCCAGGGGCCTGGGGCGAAGGTTTCCTTCCAGCGCTGGGTGCTCGGTGCCTATCTCGACAGCGTGTTGCAGGCTGCGACGATACGCCTACTGGACATGAGCAAGGGGCGGTACCGGCTGGAGCGACAGCGGGAGGCGACTGACATGAAGCGCGCCAGCGGGCTCGACTTGGCCGTGTTCGACGGCTGGTCGAATCGCTCCCGGCCCGCGGTCACACTCTCGGGTGGCGAGAGCTTCCTCGCGGCTCTGGCCTTGGCTCTCGGGCTGGCCGAGACCGTGCAGGCGGAATCAGGCGGAACTCGTCTCGAGACGATCTTCATCGATGAGGGCTTCGGGGCTCTCGACCGCGACTCGCTCGACTTGGCGATGGACGCCCTCGCGGAACTCAATGTCGCCGGTCGCCTCGTCGGAGTGATCTCCCATGTGCCGGAACTGCGACAGGTCATCGATGCGCGCCTCGAGGTACACGGGGGATTGGGAGGTAGTTCCACACGGTTCGTAGTGCCGTAGGGCGCGACGAATTGGCGAGCGTTCCACAAACGGGGTGTTCAGTTGCCCAGTATGGAGACCAAGATGCGCCTTGAATTCGTGGAGATAGCGAACTTCAGAAAGCTTGTGTCTGCTCGAATCGGCTTCTCAAGTGAGAAGACGGTGTTCGTCGGGGCGAACAATAGCGGAAAGACCTCTGCCATGGTTGCCTTGCGGTACTTTCTCCTCGCGCGGGAACACGGCAGCTTCTCCCCCAACGATTTCACGATCTCCCATTGGCCCGCAATTGACGCGCTTGGGCAGACATGGGAGGACGCGGCGACAGCGGGTGACCAGCTTCCTGATCCGTTGTGGGAGCCCGTTCTACCGGTTTGTGACGTCTGGCTGCACGTTGAGGACGACGAGATTCACTACGTTCAGAAGATACTGCCCACGCTCGACTGGGAAGGCGGGCTCATTGGTGTCAGATTGCGATACGAGCCCAAGGACCAACTCGCACTGCAGAAGGAGTATCTGAGCTCTCGATCTGACGTCACTTCGATACGGGCGACCGCCGTTGAACTGGCCGAGGGAGAAGCAGGTGAAGGAGAGCAGGGCTACGCGGACGTCCCGCTGTGGCCGGCGAATCTGACTGACTTCCTCCGCAGGCGAATCGGTAGCATGTTCGAAGTCAAGGCGTACGTTCTGGACCCGAAGGAACTTGAGGAGCCAGATTGCGGACTCGCTGGGCTCCAATCACTCCCAACAGGAAGCGAACCGATTGACGGCGATCCCCTGAAGGGGCTCATTCGAATCGACGAGATTAGTGCCCAGCGTGGTTTTGGAACTGCCGATAGCGCAAGAGGCGTCGACAGCGACAGCGTCCAGATCATCGCGTCTTCGACTGGTACGAGGAAGCTCTCTGATCAGCTGCGACAGTACTACAATCGGCACCTAGATCCCTCTGAACATCCCGAAGCAAAGGATCTAGAGGCGCTCAAGGCTATTGCACTTGCAGAGGCCGCCTTCGATGGTCGACTCGAGGAGGCGTTCTCGGAGGCACTCATGGAAGTCCGAGGGCTTGGCTATCCGGGTGTGACTGACCCCAACCTGTGCATCTCCACCCGATTGAGGCCAATTGATGGTCTGAATCACGACGCCGCGGTTCAGTACATCGTCCAGGCTATTGACAACGGGACCACCGTTGACCTGCGGCTTCCCGAGGATTCGAATGGCCTGGGTTACCAGAATCTCATCTCGATGGTCTTTCGACTCATGAGCTTTCGCGACGCATGGATGCGCGTTGGAAAGGCGGGAGCGAAGATCTCCTCCGAAGCGGACGTGCTGATTCCCCCATTGCACATAGTGCTCATCGAAGAGCCGGAAGCGCACCTCCACACACAAGTGCAGCAAGTCTTCATACGTAAGGCCTACGAGATCCTTCGCCGACACAGCGAGTTGAAGGGCGCGTCAAGGTTCACGACGCAGCTGGTGGTGAGTACGCATTCTAGCCATCTGGCGCTCGAATGCGAGTTCGAATCATTGAGGTACTTTCGACGGATGCCCGCACATGACGGAAGCGTTCCAACGTCGCGTGTCGTGAATCTCGGCAACGTCTTCGGTGGCGACGTTGCCACAAAGAGGTTCGTCACCCGGTACCTGAAGGTCACGCATTGCGACCTGTTCTTTGCAGACGCAGCCGTTCTGATCGAAGGTCCTGCCGAGCGAATCCTCGTGCCTCACCTCATTCGGGAGCACGAAGAGTTCCAAGGGCTGACCGAACGCTACATCACGTGGTTGGAAATCGGAGGCAGCCACGCACACAAACTGAGGCCACTCATTGAACAACTGTGCCTGCCGACGCTCATCATCACTGACCTCGACGCCACGGACGAGGCCGGAAAGTGCTCTGTCCTCCCGAAGCGCGGCTGCAATCAGAAGACTCGCAACGAGACACTAAAGACCTGGTGCCCCGTCACCGCTGATCTCGATTCCTTGGTTGACAAGGCAGCGGCAGACAAGGCAAAGGACTATGCAGATCAGGAGTTCTCGATTCGAGTCGCCTATCAGTGTCCGTTGAGTGTGACTTTCAAGGGGACTACGGGCGAAGCTGTCCCATACACCCTAGAGGATGCACTTGTCTATCAGAACATCGGGCTCTTCACGAATCTGGACGGCCTCGGGCTGATTGCCCGTATTCGCAAGGCAATCGCGGATAGTGCCACGCTCGAGTCGCTTGGCCAAGCGCTCTTCGAATCTCTCCGAGTCGGCCGCAAGGCCGAGTTCGCCCTTGATCTACTGGAGATTCCGGACGCCAAGACGCTTCTTCCTCCGCTCTACATAGCAGACGGCTTGCGCTGGCTCTCGCTGCAGCTGTGCGAGCGGGAAGAGGACCTTGAGTTGGCTGTTCCCGCGACCGGTGGAAGTGGGGAAACGGAATGACCGATTCCGCTGTCAAAGAGTCGAATGTCCACAAGGATGACCACGTCGACGATGAGATAGCCGAGTGCCTGTCGTTGCAGGAGCCGCGAAGCTTCTTCCTCTTCGCTGGAGCGGGCTCGGGTAAGACCCGTTCGCTGGTCAATGCGCTGGGATTCATAAGGGACGCTCATGGGACCCGTCTTCGCCTTGGCGGGCAGAAGGTTGGCGTGATCACGTACACCAACGCCGCATGCGATGAGATCACGAGTCGTATTGATTTCGACCCGCTCTTCCACGTTTCCACTATCCACAGCTTCGCCTGGAGTCTCATCGAGGGCTTCACGACAGACATACGCGAGTTTCTCAGAGGCAGCCTTGCCGAAGAGATTGTCGTTCTTGAGGCGGATGAAGCAAAGGGCAGGTCAGGCACCAAGGCGTCCGACGTTCGAGTTGCCAAGATCGAGTCCAAGACGCGTCGCCTTTCCAGCTTGGACGAGATCAAGAAGTTCACATACAACCCGAACGGGGACAACAAGGAGCGGTCTTCCCTCAACCACAGCGAGGTCATCAGCATTTGTGCGGGTCTTCTCTCCAAGCCGCTGATGCAGCGTATTCTGGTCAGCCAGTATCCCTGCTTGCTCATAGACGAGAGCCAGGACACGAACAGGCACCTGATCGATGCCCTGCTCCAAGTCCAAGCTGCACATCGCGCACGGTTCAGCCTCGGTCTACTGGGCGACACCATGCAGCGCATCTATGCGGACGGAAAGGAGCGAATCGAAGAAGCGCTGCCTGATGATTGGGCGCGGCCAGAGAAGGTACTCAATCACCGATGCCCAGTTCGAATCGTTGAACTGATCAACCGTATTCGGCTTGACGTCGATGGCCACGTCCAAGAGCCCAGATATGACGGCGTCGATGGCTGCGTAAGGCTATTCGTGCTGCCG
Source organism: Actinomycetota bacterium (assembly GCA_030682655.1). NCBI lineage: Bacteria > Bacillati > Actinomycetota > Actinomycetota bacterium. Next base: position 9,812 of record JAUXNU010000131.1, read on the forward strand.
TCTGAGTCTATCGCCGACAAGGCAGGCGTCGAGGAGGCAGTACGTTGCCGCATGGCGCAAGTCTCCGGTGACCCCGAATGGGGCGGCCGCGACAACTGCAAGATCCTCACACTCGAACATCACATGGCCGCGAAACGCATGGGGTTCCAGCACGTCTTTGAGCCGCTCTACGGCTTTGAGGACTTCCGACAGGGCCTGCTCGACGGAACACTGCCCGCGCTGCGATTCTTCACGAATGATGTCCTGCCAGTCGTGACGGCGCAAGAAGCTGGTGACGAGTTCGCAACGGCCAAGATCGTCAGGGAACGCTCACCGCTTCTGAGCCGGTCGGTGCTCAGCACGGCGGCCGAACCACGGCAACAGCTCCAGCTTGCGCGAGACGCCGTTGCGGGCCTGATGTCCCTCTGGTCGGGAGGGGAGCCGAGACTGGGAGCCATTCTGGAGAACATCGCGGAGAGCGGTCTCTTCTCACTTCCCGACAGTCTGAGACCCTCGGTGACGTTGCGAGTGGCGGTGAGCGAGGGTTCAACGTCAGAGACGGACGAGTCAAACCCCCTGCCGGCTGATGCAGCTGCGATCTCTGCGTTCCTCGAAGCGCCCTTCTCCGAATTGCTTGCATTCGAGACATACGTGTCGGGTGCCGCGCCATTCGACACACACCAAGGCGTGAAGGGTTTGGAGTTTGCCCGAGTCATGGTTGTCATGGATGATTCCGAGGCCCGCGGCTTCATGTTCAACTACGAGAAGCTGTTTGGCGCAAAGGCGCTCTCTTCTGCTGACCTGAAGAACGTAGACGAGGGGAGGGAGACGACGCTCGATCGGACGCGCCGCCTCTTGTACGTCACGTGCAGCCGAGCTGAAGGTAGCCTTGCGTTAGTCGCGTACTCCTCCGACCCACAGGCGGTCGTGGCGCACGTGATTGACAACGGCTGGTTCAGGCCAGAGGAGATCATCGTCGAGATCTGACGAGCGCATTCGTGATGGTTTCGTGGACGCAATGGCCTATATCGCGAGGCTCAGAGCTGCCTTGCAGTAGTTACAAACGCGTCCACTAAGTCCGGCCAAGAGAATGCGGGCAGAAGGTTGCGTCGTCAAGACATCTTTCACTCGTCCGCACATCCCCTAAAGCCCGATCGCATCAGACAGCGTCGCCATCGCACCGCGTGCCGTCTCGTCGGACACGTGCCCGTAGATGTCGGCGGTGATCGCGATGCTTGCGTGTCCGAGCAGCTCCGACACGGCTTTCAGGTGCACGCCGTTCTCGAGCCACGTGGTCGCGGCGGAATGGCGCAGGGTGTGGACCCCGACGTCCGTCAGGGCCGCGTCGCTTGCCGCCACCATGACGGCGCGAAGGATGTTGTGCGGCTCTACCGCGGTCCCGCTCTCCGTCGTGAAGACGTGATCCGTCCCGGCCCACACGCTGCCGGCGCGTGTCCGTTCGGCCGCTTGCCGCTTCCGGTGCGTTTTGAGCATCGCCACCACCGACGGAGACAGTGGGAGAGTGCGGCGGGACTTGGCGGTCTTGGGCTCGGTGACCACGAGCTTGCCTCCGATGCGCGAAAGCGTCCCACACACCTGTAGTGTCCCGACCGCAAGATCCAGGTCCCTCCACCTGAGCGCCGCCGCCTCGCCGCGCCGAAGGCCCGTTGCGGCGATGAGCGAGAGCAGACAGTGATACCGCGAGTCCTTGGCCGCCCTCAGCAGAGAGGCGACTTCGGTGGGCGAGAGGTAGCGCGCCTCTTTCCTGGCGACCGAGGGCTGCTTCACCGACGCCGCGGGGTTACGGGCGATCAGACCGTCTCGCACGGCGCCAGCGAGCGCGACGCGCAGCACGGTGAAGATGCGTTGCACCGTCGCATCGGACAGACCTTTGTCGTTCAGCGCCAGGATAAGTCTGTCGATTTCTGAAGGCCGAAGCCTGTCGAGCGGGATGGCCCCGAACGGCTCGACCTCCAGGTGGCGCTTGCAGAGTATCTCGTAAAGCTCTTTCGTCGTGGCCTTGCGGCTCGAGGCCCTGAGCGTCGTCGCTCGCCACTGGGCCAGCCACGCGGCGACGGTCGCCTTGGCATCACGGACGGGAGCGCCGGCCTCGGCGCGCTCGGCGGCGGCCTTGAGCTTGCCCCGGACCTCCGTGCGGGTCTTGCCGTAGAGGACCTTGCGCGTGCGCCGGCCGGTCGCGGGATCATCGCAGACGATGGCGGCGCACCACGTGCCATCCTTGCGCTGATAGATCGAGTGTTCGCCGTTGGCTCGCTTACCCATCGTCTCGCAGCTCCTGTTCTCCGAGGCGACTTCTTTGGCGCCGCCTCACACAAGTCTGCACGAACGGCTTACCGCTTCCTGACTTCCGCGTCGCATGGTCTTTCTGGAGCGCCCGTGTAGCAACGCATGTAGCAACGCGTTTCATTTCGCTGGTGTTCGCCGACGTCCGCCGATGTCCCCGCAAGCCTCTCATCTGCGAAAACCGGACTTCAGCGAACCCGGGCGGTCAGCACGACGTACCTTGACGCGGAAGGGGTCAGAGGTTCAAATCCTCTAGCGCCCACCATGGATTCTTGAAGGCCCCAGAGGGCTCCATTTCTAGGAGTCCGAAGGGGTCTTTGTACTGGTAGGAGGCTATCCAATAGCTGTTCGCCCCGCGGCCGCCGCTCAGCCGAAACACGAAGACTGGTCAGCCATCACTCGACGGAGGGCTACAAGCCCGTCTACGATGGCCCGGGAGTCTCGCGCACCTCTTCGGTGGATAGACGACCGCGAGGGGTATAGACTCCTTTGGACTCGCTGGGGAGCGACTCCACGGAGCGCGCGTATGGCACGCTCCATCCAAGGAGATGAGACCATGTTTGCGAGAGCGGTGGATGTCCAATTTCAACCTGGCAAAGTGGACGAGGCAAGTCGCATCGTCCAAGAGGGTATTGTGCCCGTCTTGAAAGAGCAGGCGGGGTTCAAAGGCCAGCTACTCCTGACGCAGCGCGACACGGGTAAGGCCATCTCGCTCAATCTGTGGGAGACAGAAGCGGACCTGACCGCATTTGAGACCAAGCCTCTCTACCGCGAGTTGATGGGCAAACTGGCAGAGGTTCTTGCCGGGCCACCTGCGGGAGAACGCTACGAGGTCAGCGTTCAAGCGTAGGTGGCTGCCGTTCGTAGTCTGACCACTATGGCCCACCAGCACTACAGGTCTGGAGCCTTCGGGTTCCGGGCCTTTCTGGTTACAAGACCATCCAGTGTGGCCCACGACGAATGCGTCACGGCCCCATACCTGCGTTCCGCAGCTGTGTTGCGCCAATAGTACACGTTTACGGGGTCTGAGCTGTGGAAACGGGCGCGAACACGCCGACACGGCGTGTATCTAGGGGTCGGCGTTACCGCAGGTCAGGAGCTTGCGGGTGCCGGAGTGA
>JAUXNU010000132.1 GCA_030682655.1 Actinomycetota bacterium
GACTCGGTCGCAGCACCCGTCGAAGCGCTGTTTGCCGACGAATCCCCTTGGACAGGCTTCGAGCAACCCTGGACGGCAAAGACGGACGCTACGAGGGCGACCGTCAGGAGCACTAGCGAAAGACGGAACGCGGAGACGGACTTCAATACTCAGATCCTCCTCGGAAGTTGGCTGGCCTGCTAGGGTCATCGACCCCATGGGACTGGGGGACATTCTACCAGTGCCTGCACGCGCTGATAAGGAGTAGACTGGTTCGCACGGCTTCTACGACGCCGCACGCCGAGGAATGGCTGCGGCGTTGTGACGTTTCGACCGAGGAGGAGATGCATGTGGGAGCGGTAGGCACTGAGGATGTCCGCAACGTCGTTCTCGTCGGCCACGGCGGTGCGGGCAAGACGTCACTCGCTGAGGCGATGCTCCATGTGGCCGGCGTGACCAAGCGACTCGGTTCGGTCGACGCAGGTCAAAGCGGTCTCGACTACGACCCCGAGGAGGTGAGGCGCAAGTTCACGCTGAACCTGTCGCTCGCCCCTCTCGTGCATAAGGGCGTCAAGATCAACATCATCGACACCCCTGGATACGCTGACTTCGTCGGCGATGCGATCGCTGGAATGGAAGCCGCCGAGATGGCGCTCTTCGTCGTCGACGCGGTCTCCGGCCCCCAAGTGCAGACGAGACGACTCTGGAAGATAGCTGGCGAGATGGGCATCGCACGCGCCGTGTTCATCAACCGCCTCGACAAGGAGCATGCCGATTTCGAGGGGGCAATGGCGGCTCTCGAGACGGCGTTCGGTCACCGCGTCGGCGCCGTGCAGCTCCCGATCGGCGCTCAGGCCCAGTTCAGAGGCGTCGCTGATATCATCCGCATGAAGGCCTACCACCACGAAGGCGAGACGGAGAAGGTCTTCGACATCCCTGCCGACATGGTGAGTGCCGCGGACGCAGCCCGCGACAAGCTCTGCGAACTCGTCGCGGAGGCTGACGACGAACTCATGGAGAAGTACCTCGAGGGCGAGCCCCTCTCGCAGGAGGAACTCGAGACGCTCCTGAACAAGGCCATCGCACAGAGCATCTTCATCCCGGTCTTCGTAGGCTCTGCCACTGCACTCCAGGGTATCGAAGACCTCATGGACGACATCGTCTCGTTCTTCCCCACCCCGACAGCCCACGGCCCACTCCATACCTTGGACGGCACTGAAGTGCCCTTCTCGACGGTTGGCGATCTTGCCGCGCACGTCTTCAAGACCCTCTCGGATCCCTACGTCGGTCGCCTCACGTTCGCCAAGATCGTCTCCGGCACGCTCACGCCGAACTCCGAGGTCGTGAACGCCCGCACGGGCAAGAAGGAGCGCGTGGCACATGTTTTCAAAATGACCGGCAAAGAGACTGCGGATGTCACCTCCGCGCCCGCGGGCGACATCGTTGTGCTGCCGAAACTCACCGACACCCTCACGAACGACACCCTCTCAGCGAAGGGCGGGATCGCGTTCACGCCGCTACCGATGCCCGAGCCCCTGTACCCCGTCGCGATCGTCGCGAAGACCAAGGCCGACGAGGACAAACTCGGCAGCGCGCTCAAGAGCATCGTCGATGAGGATCC
>JAUXNU010000133.1 GCA_030682655.1 Actinomycetota bacterium
GCCCCGAGTTGGCCGAAGAAGCGTACATGGCGTTGTTCGACATTCTCGAGATGGGCGACGAGCCCGGGCACCTGCCCGGAAGCCGCGACCCTCGCGACATACTGGACACCGACCTCGAGGAGACGCGTCTGCTCTACTTGCAGGCTGCCTATCGGTCGGCAGAACCCGCTCTTCGACCGTTCGCGCTGATGCAGGCCATCGACAGATTCCGCTATTCGGTCGGAACCGACCTCGATCTGCGGCGCGTCGCCGGTGCGGCGCCCGGACCTCTTCCGGACCTCGCGGGCTTCCTTCCGAGCTGGATCGACCTGCTGCGAAGCAGGAACGACCGCGTCGGCCGCTATCTGCTGCGCGAGGCGGTCACCCTCTCCGGTGGGACTTCGGCCGTTGCCGCATTGGCACGCGAAGAGGGAGGCAACCATCCCGAGGCCTATGTCGACTGGATCGGACGCTTGGAAGAGGAGTCGGACTTCGGGGCGATGGCCGAGGCGGCGACCGAGGGACTCGCGCGGGTCCCCGAGGACATCGTAGTGCGTGCGGATATCGCGACAGGGCTGGTGCGGGCGGGCGAGCGGCTCGGCGACGTGTCGATGCAGTTGACGGGACGTCGCGAGGCCTTCCGCTCGAGACCGTCGCTGTCCGATCTCCTGCATCTTCTCTCGCTCGCCGAACTCCAGGGCCGCCACGCGGAAGAGAGTGCGCAAGCGATAGCACGAGTACGCTCGCTCTCGGAGGAGCAGGAACGCTCCAGGCGGGGTTTCCTTTGCGAGGACTGCGAGACGCAGCGAAGTCAGGCACAAGAAGGACTGTTGCCGCAGGCGTATCTGCTCTCCGGGCGGTATGAAGACGCATTCGGACTCTGCGCCGGCGACAGCCCTCTCGGTTGGAGCTACGGCGGCAATCCGAAGGGTCTGCTGGTTCCGTTCTTCCTCATGCTCCTCTCCTGCGAGCCTGACTCGCGCATCCCAGGTGCGTTGGAGCGGTTCTGGGAACAGACGATGCGGATTCAGTGGGGGTACTCTGTCGACGAAGACGTCGCGTCGAGGTTCGGGATGGCCGCGATGGAGGTCATCCGGTCCACTCGGTTGTCGGACGACGAGGCGACGAAGTACCTGCCTTGGTGCGTCGAACAGACCGGCAAGCGAGTGGACGCCATCGTTGGAAACAAGCACCGCGGCAGCTACGGCAAGGCGGCGGACCTGCTGATGGCGACTGCGGAAGTACTTGCGAAGAAGAAAGCGAGATCCGACGGCGACGCGCTGATCACCACGTACCGCCAGCGATACAGCCGCTACCCGGCATTTCAGGGCGAGCTGCGCCGCGCCCTGCGAGGATCCACGCTGCTTGCCGTGGGATAGCCGCACACCAGCGCCCGCAAGGAAGGCCGCCGTGCTCACCACGCGTGACTGGGCGTACGGCCATGGTAGCGGGTGGAAGCGTAGACGGGGACCTCGACCGACGCAGTTGGTCGTGATACTCTGACTCAGTAGTTTAGTACTGATTTGGAGTTGTCATGCCAACCAAGTCCTCGATGACGACACGGTATCTCGAGCAGCACGCCGTGTTCACGCTCGACGAGTTCCTGTCGGATGTGGACAACAACGTCAGCAACTCCACACGCTACACGAACCTGCGCAACGCCGTGGAGCGCGAGCAGGCGCGCCGACTCACGCGCGGGCTGTACGCGTCGAACATGGGTCCGTACCGCGACCGGACCCCACGCGCCGCGTTGGTAGCCGCCAAGAGCGCTCCTGACGCCGTTCTGGCGTACCACACCGCGCTCGAGGCACACGGCGTGGCGCACTCCGTCTCGCGCCGAGTGCTGTTCGTGTCAGGGCGGCGTGTCAGCATGTTCACCGTCGACGGCTATCGCTTCGAGCGGGTTGCTCCTCCGAAGCGCCTTGCCGGTCCTTACGCGGAGCCGCCATATGTGCAGCTCGTGCGTGTGGGCGACGACCTTGTGACGGTGACAACGCCGGAGCGCACGCTGGTCGACTGCCTCATGAGGCTCGACCTGGCCGGAGGCTTGGAGGAGACACTGCGAAGCGTGGGGGGCTTCCCGAACATGGGTTCCGGGCGAGTTGCGGAGTACGTGAGCGCTCTGGGGTCACCGACTGCAGCGGCCAGGGCCGGATGGCTGCTCGAACTCGGGCGCCAGATGTGGCACGTCTCAGAACCGGATCTCGATCGGCTCCGCACGATGGCCGGGCGTGGACCCCACCGGCTGACTCCCGGATCGACGCCCTCCGCCGAGTTCATCGCAGCGTGGCGGCTGTACGCGCCCACGGGATTGCCGTATGAGGAGTGGATACGCTCGTGACCCGGCCGATCCTCGCTGTGCCCAAGGGATTCGACCCGCCCGTTGTCGAGAAGGTCGAACGTCTGCTCGAGATGCTCGACGCCGTCGCGAACAACCCTTACCTCAAGTCCCGGCTGATCCTGCACGGCGGCACTGCCCTGAACGTGTTCCACGCGGACATGCCCCGGCTGTCCGTGGACATCGACCTCGCGTACGTGGGCTCTCCGACGGCGGAGGGCATGCTCGAGGAGCGGCCCAGGGTCGATGGAGAGGTCAGAGCGCTCGCGGCCAAACTCGGCTACGCCGCAAGGTCGCTTCACAACGAGCACAGCGGGCAGTCATACCGTCTTCGGTACGACGCGGATTCCATCAAGGTGGACGTGAGCTACCTCGCGCGAGTACCGCTCCTCGAACCGGTCATGCTCGCGTGCTCGCGTTGTCGGCCGACCGTCGCCTTCGCAACGCTCCAGCTGCCCGAGCTCGTAGCCGGCAAGGTGTCGGCCCTGGTGGATCGAACCGCGCCTCGCGACCTGTATGACATCGCGAGACTGGCGACCGCGGTGGAGGCTCCGCGTCTGGACAGTGGCTTGGCACGGTCGGTGGTCCTCCATGCCTTGTCGCTGACCGACCGCTTTCCCTTTGAACGCGATCCCGCTGGTGCCGCAGACAAGTTCGCGGAGCCGACCGAGGCGCAGGTGCAGGAGCTTCGTGGTGTGCTGACCACTGAGGATCCGGCTGGCTTCGACGACATGCGTGCACGTGTCGCTGCGTACCTCAGCCCACTGTCAATACTGACGCCGGCGGAGGCTGAGTACATGGAACTCCTGGGGACCACCGGACAACACGTTCCCGAGTTGCTGTTCGGCGGATGGCCGGACATTGCCGAGCGCGCCCGCATCAGCCCCGTGGTTGCTTGGAAGGTACAGAATCTGCGCAGGCTGCTCGGTCGCTGAGAAGGAGCGGCGGTGCTCCTGCCGCGCTCACCCCGGATAGACGGTCCACACCTCGGCCAGTCGCTTCGTGCCGTCCTCGAACAGGGCGATGGATCCGGTGATCAGCAGTCCCTGTGGGACCTCGTCTCCTGACACCAACCTCACGCCGACGCCCAGGTAATCCTTGGCGGTAGCCAGATCGACCAGATTCAGTTCTCCCGAACGACATCCGATCACTCGGAACTCGGCTTGGACCAGCCGCGAGGGTTGATCGATGTCGTCGAGCTCGTCGGAGAGATGGACCTCGTCCCGCAGCATCTCGGCGATCTCCGCCGCCTGCGCGCCGCGGCGCGAGGCCTCGTCGATGTCGATCAGCGCGCCTTCCGCCTCCAGGCGCCGGACCGTGTCGGAGTCGCCGAGCCACTTGAAGAAGCGGCCCAGCTCGCGTCCGTAGGAGCGGATCGCCTTGGGAGTCTCGGCGTGGGCGATCACGAAGTGCTCGAAGAAGTCGACGATCCCATCCAGAGCGCGGTCCACCGGAAGCACGCCCGCAGCCATGGCGTCAGCCGCGAATCGTCTGGCGGTGACCACGGCTGCGGCGTCCTTGGCCGACAGCAGAGCGAGACCTCTCATGTCGAAGTAGAGGAGGTAGAGCTCGATCGCTTCGCGAAGCCGTGCGAGTTCGGCGGCGGCCGTGTCGTAGGCGCGCAGCTCCAAGAACTCCTCGGCAGCCGATGCGATGGTCACGTTGCCGCCAGCGTGCCGCTGCCCGGCGGGCACCTCGGTCGCGAACGCGCGCAGTAGCGACGTCGCGCGCACCGCTCGTACGTGGCGAACGAATCGGGCGCGCTCGCCGTCGATCTCGACGAGTCCGAAGTCCTCGAGCGGCTCCAGGAGCCGCAGCTGCACGGCAAGGTTGGGCGCCCACTGCCGGTCGCCGAAGAAGGACTCTTCCCGGTCCCAGATGCCGTGGCCGACGACCACGTACTGGCGAAGCTCCTCGATTCCGACCCAGTCCTCGTCGGCATCGACGGCGGCTAGCATGATCGACCCGAAGCAGAATTGGAGCACGGGATCGTCTGGCATCCGGTCGGTGTAGCCCAGATTCGTCTCCAGGAAGTACGCGACCCACAGCGCGAGGAACAGCGCCCCCTCGCGTCCGGGCGCAATCAGATGGCGGCCGCGCTTTGTGGTCACGAACGCGCCGCGGTGCCGCCGCAACATCCCGCCGTTGCCGAGCGCGATCCGCAGCAGGTTCAGCTTCCGCAGGTCATCCTCGTCGACGACCTTGTTGAGGAAGCGGACGCCCTCGATGTAGCCTTCGGGCCACCGCATGCCCTCCA
>JAUXNU010000134.1 GCA_030682655.1 Actinomycetota bacterium
CGGCAGGAAGGTCACCGACAAGGAGATGGACTCCCTGGCCATCGAGCGCAGCGACTTCCACGGAGAATGGAACTACAGCCTCTCGCCGCGCGGCATCCCAACACGTTGACTCGTTCATGTTGTTATGCATAGCGTCCTTAGTGATGGGTTGGACGTAGTAGGCGGCAGAGTGGCCGAGCCGGAGCGAGTCCCCCCATTGGCGACACCACCGGAATTGCAGGACGTTGTCAGTTGACACCCTTCCGCATCGCGTCGTAAGGTCAAAGACGGGAAGAACCGGATGGGCAGGAAGAAGCACCCGAACCCCGATATTGAGGCAGCACTGCTTCATGCCGAGGAACATGGATGGCGCATACGACCCGGTAGTGCGAGAGCACACGCGTGGGGAAAGATGTTCTGTCCGCACAACAACCCGGACTGCCGATGCGGCGATTTCTGTATCACGAGTATCTACGGTACTCCCCGCAATCCAACCAACCATGCATCACACCTCAGACGAGTCGTCGATAGGTGCACGGGCGTGTCCCCGGAAGATGAGTAGGATGCAGCAGTGACCGAATACGATTTCACACTCAGATTCGATGTCTCCGGAGTCGATGCAGACTCCGACGAGCGCGTCGAGCTGCTTGCCGTTCATGGATGCGATGACGCACTGATCGGCACCGGGATTCCCGGCAGGATAGCCCTGGAATTCACCCGCGAGGCGCCATCTCCCGAACACGCAGTGCTCAGTGCCATCACCGACGTGAAGACAGCGCTTCCGCAGGCGACTCTCATCGAGGCAACACCAGACTTCGTGGGCTACACGGAGGTCGCCGAAATCGTAGGCAAGAGCAGACAGAATATGCGGAAGCTCCTGCTTGCTCGAGGGGCAACAGGCCCGATTCCAGTCCACGAGGGCCCCTCGACCATCTGGCATCTTGCGCCCGTGCTCACATGGTTGCGCGACGAGAAGCAATATGAGATCGACAGCGACTCAATCGACCTTGCGCGCACTACCATGCACGTGAACATGGCTGCTATGCAGGTGGGTTGCGGATCGGTGATCGATGAGCGCATCACGAGACTCCTCTCCGGCACTGGGGACGTCGCTTCGAGTGGTCGGAAGGAGCGTCGCGCACGGGTATGACAGCAGGGCTTCTCCTCGGCATCGGCACGGCGCAATTCTGCATCAATCAGAAATGGTACGCTCCGGCCGTGCAGAGGGTATCGGGGGTGGGACGGTGATCGATCTCGCAGCGAGCTGGTCTGTCGTTGGCGTGTTTATGCTCGGTACGATCTACTTCTGGTCGTGCGGTGTCTCGGGACATGCCGTGGATATCCGATGGCACATCGTGGCCAACGGCATGTTCGTGCTTGGCTCCGGACTTGTCATCCTCGTGCGGCAGACCCGACTGCGCCGGTACCACGCGGACAAGGTCGCGTGAGTCTCATCGGAGTCTAGTCGAGTGCAATCGGGTGCTCTCCGAGGGTCTGCCTCGAGAGTAAGCCTCTCGGGGACGGGCGGGCGGTTCGGTCGCTTGCGAGAGCGGGTCTGGCCTACGGCTTCTCGAGCATCTTGAACGAGTCCACCATGATCTCGGGTCCCGCCATCCGAATGCTTGCGCCCTCTACGAGCGTGCCGTCGAACTGCATGTACGTGCCGGCAAGCGCGCTCATGTCCGCGCCATGCATGCCGTCCTCCTCCGGCAGCAGGACCACCGCGATCACGGGCTCGTCGCCCTTCAGATCAGTTCCCGGGGTCGCATCCACGACCGCCCAGAACCCGCCTTCGAGGTCGACTCGCGCAAGGGTTCCGATCGCCCGCACACGCCCCCCTGGGAGTTCGACGAGGGCAGGAGGCGCGAGGTAGCCCGTCCCGTGTCCGGGCGGCTGCTCCGGAGTGGTCGTCGACTCCGCGGGCGGTGTTTCGCCGGGCTGCACCGATCCCGACCCGCACCCTGCGAGCGCAATCCCGAGCGCCATCACTACCACCGCCGCCACAACCGCCATCAACCTACGCATTGCCGTCACTCCCTTGCTCGCTATCCTCTGCACCGTCAGACGCGGTCTTGGCGATGTCGGTTCTCCTTGGCGATTTGATTCCACGGACTCCGAAGCCGACCGCGTCCTCGCCGAACCGCTCGCGAACCGCGTCCAGACCCGTCACGAGCCGCTTCGCACGTTCGGGACTCGACGACTCCGCCTCCAGCTCGCCAAGGAGATCGAGCTGCTGCGCGCTCTCGTCGAAGCCACTCAGCCCCACGCCGAGGAGCCGCACGCCGACACCGGGACTCCAGAGCCCCCGCACGAGGTCCCACGCAACGCGTGCGATCTCGGGGTCGGCGTCGGCGGGCACAGAGAGCGTGCGCTGCGCTCCGCGAGTCGTGAAGTCGGAGAACCGCACCTTCACCGACAGCGTACGCCCGGCCACGCCCGCTTTGCGCAGTCGGCGACCGACGCGCTCTGCGAGCCTGTCGATCGCATCGCGGATCTGAGGGGCCTCGCGCAGGTCCTCGGCGAAGGTGCGCTCGGCCGAGATCGACTTGCGAGGATCGTTGTCATGCACGGGCCGAGGGTCGATGCCGCGGGCGCGGCGCACCAGGTCCAGACCGTGCGAGCCAAGGATGTCCTCGGCGGTAGGGTCGTCGAGTCGCGCGAGGTCGCCAAGGGTCGCAACACCCGACGTCCGCAGCCGGGCAGCGGTCTTGGGGCCGATGCCCGACATGACCTCGATCGCAAGCGGCGCGAGGAACGCGGCCTCATCGCCGGGCTGCACAACCGTGAGCCCGTTGGGCTTCTCGAAGTCCGACGCGATCTTGGCGATCGTCTTGGAGGATGCCAGCCCGGCCGAACAGGTGACCCCAAGTTCGGCGACACGCTCCCGAATCTCGCGGGCGATCTCGACCGGGTGCAGCGGCGAATGCGCACCGGGCGTCACATCCAGGAATGCCTCGTCGATCGACACCGGCTGCACTTGCGGCGTCATCGACTCGAAGATCTCGCGAACTGCGTGGGAGATCTCCGAGTAGCGCTCGAAGTGCGGGCGGACCCAGATCGCACCCGGGCACAGCCGAGCTGCGCGGGCCGACGGCATAGCGGACCTGACGCCGAACCGCCGCGCCTCATAGGAGCAGGTGGAGACCACTCCTCGTCCATCGGGAGAACCGCCGACGATCACTGGCTTGCCGCGAAGCTCGGGGTTGTCGAGCTGCTCGACGGCAGCGAAGAACGCATCCATGTCGACGTGTATGATCGCACGGCCATGCCAGGGCGCAAGTTCGTTGGTGTCGTCGGGAGTGGTCATGCCCTCAGTGTATGACGCGGACGCCGCCCGGGGTACGCCTCCGGTAGAATGCAGCGGACGGCACCCGCGACATGAAGGCGGATTCGCATGCTCTTTGGCGCGCACCTCTCGGTCTCAGGCGGATACGATGCGACCGTCGAGTATGCGCAGCACGTCGGCGCCGAGTGCATGCAGGTCTTCGCGAAGAGCCCGCGACAGTGGCACGGCAAGCCGATCGACCCCGACGCGGCCGCCCGGTTCGCGGAACTCCGAGCAGAATCCGGGTTCGGGCCGCTCTTTACCCACACCGCCTACCTGCTGAACCTGGCAAGCGACGACCCTGTTCTGTGGCATCGCTCCGTGGGTGCGCTCGCCGATGAAATGACGCGGGGGCGCCTTCTCCAGGCCTCCGGTGTCGTGCTTCACGTGGGAGCGGACCGCACTGACGACCCGGCGGCGGCGGCCGACCGCGTGGCACGCGGCATCCGCGAGGCGTTCGCGCTGTGCGACTGCACGCACCCCGAGACTCGGCTGCTTCTCGAGAACACGGCCGGAGCGGGTCACACTTTCGGAGGCTCGTTCGAGGAGATGGGGTGGGTGCTCGATCTCCTTGGCAAAGAGCGCGTGCTCGTAGGGGTATGCCTGGATACCTGTCACGCCCATGCGTACGGGCACGACCTGGCCACGCCTCTCGCGTGGGATGCGCTGCTCGCCGAGATCGAGCAGGCGTGTGGCTCGGGCGCGCTCGGCCTGATCCATGCCAACGACTGCATGTTCGAGCGCGGCTCGCACCGCGACCGGCACGCGTGGATCGGGGAGGGTACACTCGGCGAAGCCGCATTCGATGCGATGGTCTGCGCACCCGCGGCACACTCGATGTGTGTGGTCACCGAAATGCCTGGGGAAGTACCTGAGAAGGATGTCGTGAATATCGAACGCTTGAAGGCGCTTCGGACGCGCTGTGACGCGTAAGCTGCGCGAATCGGTCGCGCAGGGCGGTTGCCGAGCCGCCGTTCGGGTTCTAGCATGGTGCCATTGCTGCCGATACACTCTCGTGAAGCCTGGTTCTCCGAGAAAGGGTACGTGACATGGGTTTCTTCCTGCTGGGACGGACACGCTCGGACGGCGCAGTCAGACTGCTTTCCGACCGCCTCTTCGACACGCGTCAGCAGGCTCTCGACGAGCTCTCCTCCCTTTCGATTCCCCAGGACCTCGAGTCCGAGGTCTTCGTGGTCGACCTGGGCACCGCAACACCGGTCCTGGTCGTGCAGAGCAAGGGACTCGAAACGGCAGTGACGCCAGAACCGGATTCCGCACCTGCCGAGGAACCAGAAGAGGTCGAGACCGCAGGCGTTTGGGAAGCTCCGGTCGAACCCGCGATAGCCGAGGCCGTTCTCGATCAGGCCGCCGAGGAGGCCGCGTCGGGGTCCGAGCGTGAGGCAGTGGAATCTGAGGAAGAGCCCGATCTTGCGGACGCACTTCGTCGGGCGACTGGCACGCTAGAGAACGAGGGCATCGTCGCCCCGGAGTCCATCGGTCCAGCAGCCGCCGGATCTGACGACGCAGACACCCAACTCGCTCCGCCCGCCCAGACCAGCCCCGACGAGGATGCCGGGGTTCCCGATACTCCCGCGGTATGGCCATGGGATGTCGCGCCACCGACCGAAGCGGCAACCGCCGCACCTGACGCTCCCGCCATTGACTCCGAACCATTCGTCCTCGACGCGCTCGAAGAACCTGCCGCGGACGTTTCTGAGCTCGTGGTTCATCCCGCAGAAGAGGACGTCGAGACTCCTCGACCGGTGATCATGGGCGCCTACGACGAGGAGCCTCTCGCCGAGGCCGAGCCCCCGGCGGTGGTCGAACCGGTCGCGCCCGCTGATGCCGCCGACGGCGAGATCGATAGCGTTCTCGCCGACCTCGAAGTAGTCGAACCTCTTGTCTACGAAGGAGGCGGATCGGACATCGCCGACCTGACCTGCGACGACTGCGTCTACCTCAACACCTGTCCCAAGAGGGGAGAGAGCGACCCCACCACGTGTGGGTCGTTCCAGTGGAAGTCGGGGTAGGCAAACACTAAATATGGGGTGGTTCGTGGAGCTTGGCTACAGTATATTGTAGTCAGGCTCTACTTCATCGGGAGGGACGCGTGACGATCAGGCCGGCACACAACTACCCGTTTGCCGCCATTGTGGGTCAGGAGACCCTCAAGACCGCTCTTCTGCTCAATGCGATCGACCCGCGAGTGGGTGGCGTGCTCGTGCGGGGCGAGAAGGGCACCGCGAAGTCCACTGCCGTCCGCGCCCTAGCCGACGTACTTCCCGACATAGACGTGGTGGACGAGTGCCGTTTCTCGTGCGACCCGGCTGACCCCGGATCGTGGTGTCCCGAGTGCCGCGAACGACGCGAGTCCGGCACGCTTCCCAAGGCCACGCGACAGGTTCGTGTGATCGATCTCCCCGTATCTGCGACCGAGGATCGCCTCATCGGGACACTTGACCTCGAGCACGCCCTCAAGCACGGGACGCGCATCTTCCAACCTGGCCTCCTTGCCGAGGCAAACCGCGCCATCCTTTACGTGGACGAAGTCAATCTGCTCGACGACCACCTGGTTGACACTCTGCTCGATGCTGCAGCGATGGGAGTCAACGTCGTCCAGCGCGAGGGCGTTGCGTTCGCCCATCCCGCTCGTTTCATCCTCATCGGATCGATGAATCCAGAGGAAGGAGATGTCCGCCCGCAGCTGCTGGACAGGTTCGGTCTGTGTGTCGACGTGACCGGTGTCCGCGACCCTGAAAGACGCGTTGAGATCGTGAGGCGCCGGCGCGCATTCGAAGAGGATGCGACCCAGTTCGCCCGCGACTGGGTCGACTCGCAGGAAGAGCTGCGCATGCAGCTCAAGCACGCGCGCTTGCGGCTCCCATCGGTCGAATTGCCCGACGACGTGCTGCTGGCGATCGCGAAGCTATGCGCTCAACTCGGCGTGGACGGTCACCGCGCCGATCTCGTGCTGGCGCGAGCTGCGTCGGCCTTTGCAGCGTACGAGTCACGGCCGACAGTCACGCTTGAAGATGTCCGCCATGTGGCGCCGTTCGCGCTCGCACACCGACTCAAGCGCACGCCCTTCGATGACCATTCCGAAGGCGAGCAGCGCATGCATTCGTCGATCTCCTCGGCTTTGGGTGAGTCCGATCCCGGGGAGAAACGCGACGAACCGGATGCGGAGACTGGCAACGGGGACGGGCTTGCGGCGGCACTGGCAGCGCTCACAGAGGCTCGCGAAGGCGACGGGGCGCCAGAGAAGGCCGTACTTCCCGGACCGGTCGACTTCACCGCGTCCCTCGATCGGGCGCGACGCTCGATTTCGGGGCGTCGACAGGAAACGGTTGCGGCGGACAGTCGCGGGCGGTACACGCGCGCGGAGCCTGCGAAGACAGGGGCGACTACCGTCGATGTCGCGCTTGACGCTACGATTCGCGCCGCTGCGCCATATCAGGCGTCCCGTGAGGGCGAGATGGCCATCAAGATAGAGCCCCAGGACGTACACCGCAAGGTGCGCAAGCGGCGCGTTGGAGCGTCGATACTGTTCTGCGTTGACGCGAGTGGATCGATGGGCGCAGACAGCCGCATGGAGGCCGCGAAGTCCGCCATCCTGGAGCTGCTTGTCGACGCATATCAACGCCGCGACCGTGTTGGGCTCGTGTCTTTCCGCGGCGACGAAGCTCACACCGTCCTCGCGCCTACCGCAAGCGTGGAACTCGCCCAGCTCAAGATGCGCTCTCTTCCGACAGGAGGGGCCACGCCCCTCGCACACGGCATGCTTCGCGCTCTTGACCTGATTGAGAGCGAGCGCAAGCGCGATACTGAGACGATTCCGTGGCTCGTACTCGTCACCGACGGTCGGGCCAATGTGGGCCTAAACGGCGGCCTTGGCAGCGAAGACGCGCGCGCGGTCGCTGCGAAGGTTCGCGCGTCGAAGATCCACGCTGTCGTGCTCGACACCGGTGCGGGCACCCGTGGTTCTTCAGGCGCCAAGGAGATCGCGAAGGCCGCCGGTGCGGAGTATGTCCGGCTCACCCGGCTCTCGGGCGGAGACATCGCCGAGAGCATCCGTGGTCGGGTGCACGGCACCTGACAGACTGCAGTGCCTGTGGGCAGCACGCTGATTCTGCCTCGAAGGCGAGAGTTGGAGTGGGCCTGTAAGCCGGATTCTGTCGTGGGCGACCATCTATCTGGGACCGCCGTCGCCGACGGCCTCACGCGGGCTAACCCGAGCGTTGACCGGGCCGGTCTTAGCCGCTCCTATTTGCCCTTGCACCGGGTGGGGTTTGCCAAGCCGCCACGTTACCGTGACGCTGGTGCGCTCTTACCGCACCGTTTCAGCTTTCCTCCGACCTTGCGATCGGGGGGTTTTCTTTTCTGTGGCACTTTCCGTCGGGTCGCCCCGCCCTGCCGTTAGCAGGCACCCTGCCCTGTGGTGTCCGGACTTTCCTCACGCACAACCTTCGTGCGCGCGGCCACCCGGCCCACTCCGAATACCATTCTAGCAGGTGAGACGCCCTTCGTCGCACCTGAGTCGCCCACCTGCAAGAGCGCATCTCTCCTCGGAATAGAAAGAAGACCGCACGCTCGCGGTCTTCGATAGTGCTTTGGTAGCCCGTACGGGGTTCGAACCCGTGCCTCCGCCTTGAGAGGGCGGTGTCCTAGGCCGCTAGACGAACGGGCCAACTGGCTGGGGTACTAGGGCTCGAACCTAGACTCTTCGGAACCAGAATCCGACGTGTTGCCAGTTACACCATACCCCAGTGCCACAGTGCGCCAGATGGCGCGAGTAGGTATGCTACCGACGTGCCATGTGGCTGTCAACCCGCGGAAGCGCCCCGCCGAGCAGGGTGGTCGACGCGTACTCAGTCGCTGGCCAACGGGCGTGCAGCCGCGATCCGAGCAAGTGTTGCCTCACGGCCAAGAAGCGCGATCGACTCGAAGAGCGGCGGACTCACCGTCGAGCCCGTCACGGCGACACGGACAGCCTGGAAGATGAGTTTGGCCTTCATGTCGAGTTGCTCGGGAAGTGCCCGCAGAGCCGCCTCGACGGCGTCGGGAGACATCTCGGCTTGGGCCAGAACGGCAGCAGCGGCATCGAGAGCACGCCCCGTACCCTCTTTGGCCAGGACCTTGTCCCGGGCGGACGCGTCGATCTCGACGGTGTCGGCGAAGAAGAATGCGACCTTCGCAGCGATCTCGTCCATGCGCTTCACGCGCTCGGAGACGAGCGGTGCCAGCTCGAGCAGCCAGTCGCGACGGGCAGCGGCGTCCTCGGCGGTGAGCAGCCCTGCGTCTTCAAGCCACGGCACCATGCGGTCCGCGAGCTCCTCGGCCGTCATCTCGCGGATGTAGAGGCCGTTCATCCACTCGAGCTTCTCGGGGTCCCAGACGCCCGGGTTCTTCGAGACGCGACTGAGGTCGAATTCCCGCACGAGAGTCTCACGGTCGAAGATCGTGGTCTTGTCGTCGATCGACCAGCCAAGAAGCGAGAGGTAGTTCAGCAGCGCCTCGGACAGGTAGCCCTCATCTCGGTAGGCCTCGACGCTCGTCGCGCCGTGGCGCTTCGAGAGGCGCTTGCCATCCGGGCCGCAGATGAGGCTCATGTGCGCGAACGTGGGCACCTCCGCGCCAAGGGCCTCATAGACCACGATCTGCCGAGGAGTGTTCGAGAGGTGGTCGTCGCCGCGGATGATGTGGGTGATACCCATCTGCCAGTCATCGACGACGGTCGCGAACATATAGGTGGGGGAGCCGTCGGTGCGGGCGAGGATGAAATCGTCCATCGCGTCGATCGGCCAGGTGATAGAGCCGCGGATCACATCCTCGATCGTGATGTCTCCGCGATCGTCGGTGACCTTCACTCGCCACACGTGCGGCTCGCCCGCGGTGACCCGCACGGCAGCGGTTGCGGCGTCGATTCCGCGACACGTGCGGTCGTAGCCCGAGAAGCCCCCGGCGGTTCGCGCGGCCTCGCGCTTGGCCTCGAGCGTCTCCGCAGTGCAGAAGCACGGATATGCCTGATTGCCGGCCTTGAGAATCTCGAGAGCTTCCGCGTAGTTGACCGAGCGTTGCATCTGGTAGTACGGTCCGCGATCGCCGCCGACCTCCGGTCCTTCGTCCCAGTCGAGGCCGAGCCATCTCATGGCCCGCAAGATGGCGTCGGTGTTCTCATCGGTGGAGCGCTCGCGATCGGTGTCGTCGATGCGCAGCACGAACGAGCCACCCTCGTGACGGGCGAACGCCCAGTTGTATATAGCTGTGCGGGCGCCTCCGATGTGGAGGTGGCCCGTCGGGCTCGGTGCGAAGCGGACGCGAACGCTCTCAGACACGTGTGCTCCTGTTGGTTCCGGGTGGGACGCGGCGACTATGGTACACCTTCGCGGCGGGGTCTTGTTGTGCAAGGGTGGTGCGTGATAGGGTGCAAGACGTTCTCATCACGAGGCGGTCGCTTCATTGGGACCGCAGAGGGTCGAGGGATCGCGCCCGACGACACCCCGGCAACCGACGTCCAAAACGGCGCACGGTGCCACATCGCGACAGGCAGATGGTTGCCTGGGAGATGAGGGAATACCGCCGCGTCTGGCAACGCTGCGTGTGGAGCCCTTGTCCTTCCAGACAAGGGCTTTTGTTATTGCCGCCAGTGGCGGCGACGCGAAACGGAGGAAAGATGTCTAACAGGGAGTACCTCTTCACTTCGGAGTCGGTGACCGAGGGTCACCCAGACAAGATGTGCGATCAGATCTCGGACGCCATCCTCGACGCGATCATCACCCGCGAGGCAGAACTTGCCGAGCAGGGATTTGTTTCCCCTGCAGGCACCAAAGCCAGCCCCGACTACGTCCGCTGCGCCTGCGAGACGCTGACCACGACAGGACTCGTCGTTGTCTCGGGCGAGGTCCGTACCCACGCCTATGTCGACATTCAGGCGGTCGTGCGGAAAGTCGTCAAGGAGATCGGCTACACCAGAGCCAAGTACGGTTTCGACTTCGAGACCTGCGGCGTCATCACAACCATCCACGAGCAGAGCGCCGACATCGCGATGGGCGTGGACGAGTCGTTCGAGGTTCAACACGGTGAAGGCACAGACCCGATCGACCTCATAGGCGCCGGCGACCAGGGCAAGATGTTCGGGTATGCGTTCAACGAGAAACCGCAGCTCATGCCGCTGCCGATCTATCTCGCACACCGCCTCGCCGAACGTCTCACGGCCGTACGAAAGGGCCAAGTCCTGGACTACCTGCGTCCCGACGGCAAGAGCCAGGTAACCGTACGCTATGTCGACGGAAGGCCGGTCGGCGTGGACACCATCCTCCTCTCGACCCAGCATGCTGACGGAGTCGACATCGAGGGGCTGCTCAAGCCGGACCTCATCGAGCACGTCGTCAGGCCGGTCTTCGACCTCGAGGACATTGACTACTCCGAGGCGACCATCTATGTGAACCCCACCGGACGCTTCGTCATCGGTGGACCAATGGGCGACACCGGGCTTACCGGCCGCAAGATCATCGTGGACACCTACGGTGGCATGGGCCGTCACGGCGGCGGCGCGTTCTCCGGCAAGGACTGCACGAAGGTCGACCGCTCAGCCGCATACGCCGCACGATGGGTGGCCAAGAACGTCGTCGCTGCCGGACTTGCGGAGCGCTGCGAGATCGAACTCGCGTACGCGATCGGCGTCGCACACCCGCTGTCCGTGTTCGTCGAGACGTTCGGCACAGAAAAGGTGGCTGCCGAGGCGATTGAGAAGGCCATCGGCGAGGTATTCGACCTTCGACCCGGAGCCATCATTCGTGACCTCGACCTTCGTCGCCCCATCTACCAGAAGACCGCTTCCTACGGTCACTTCGGTCGGTCCGACAAGGACTTCACCTGGGAGCGCACCGACCGCGCTGCCGCGCTTGCCGAGGCTGCCGGCCTGAACGGCTGATCCGGCCAACTACTCGGAAGGCCACCGGCGCCGTCGCGTGTCGGTGGCCTTCTGTATGCTGACGGGGATGTACTGCGGATCCTGGAGACCGCATGCCTGTTGCCGAGATCGTCCTCGACATACCGACACGCCAGCTCGACCGGACGTTTGACTACGACGTCCCGGCCGGGCTTGAGCGCGACCTGACGCCCGGAGTCGCTGTGATGGTGGATTTCGCCCACCGAATGGCAGTCGGCTACGTCATCGGAGTCAAGGACACGTCCGAAATCCACGATCTCAAGCCGGTGTTGGCCGTACTGTCGGCGCCGCTATTCAACGAGGCAGCAGGTCCACTCGCCGGTTGGATCGCCTCGCGCTATGTCGCGCCATTGTCCGATTGCATACGCCTATTCCTTCCACCTGGTTCGACCCCAACGGCGGTCGCAACAGTCGTCGCCCGAGGAAAGCCCCCGCAACAGTCGTCGCCCGAGACGTGGGCGCTTCTCGCCGAGGGCGTTCCCGAGTCATCGGTGGCTGAGCTTGACGGCCTCGGAGGGCAGCGCGGAGTGGAAGCGCTTCTCGCATCGGGCGCGCTCATTCGCCGCTGGACACTCAAACCCCCTGCCGTCCGAGCGGCTACTGCACTATGGGTCACCCGGGCCGAGGACGGCCACTACATGCCGCCGGCCAACGCTCACCTGCAAAGCGCAGTTCTGGAGGCCGTGTCCGCGGGACCGCTTACTACTCGCGAGCTCGCCGCGGAGTTTGGCCCGGTCACGCCCGTCGTTCATAGGCTTGCTGAGATGGGCGCGGTCGTCGTCCAGGAGCGCCGCGCATTCCGGACGCCGTCCTCGGCAGGTCGGCCTTGCGGCCGACCTGACAGGCTGACCGACGAGCAACAGGCTGCCGTGAGCGCGATTCTTGGTAGAGTCGGGACAGGCGAGGTCTCGGTCCTGGACGGCATCACCGGCTCCGGAAAGACGGAAGTCTACATGCGCGCGATCGAGCAAGTCGTGCACGGCGGTGGTTCCGCCATCGTGCTCGTGCCGGAGATATCCCTCACACCGCAGACCGTGGGGCGATTCCGGGGCCGCTTCGGTGACCATGTCGCAGTGCTCCACAGCCGACTGTCGACCGGAGAGCGTTTCGACGAGTGGGAGCGGGTGCGCACGGCTCAGGCCCGCATCGTGGTGGGCGCGAGATCGGCGTTGTTCGCTCCGGCGTGCGACCTGAGGCTGATCGTCATCGACGAGGAGCACGAGCACACCTACAAACAGGGTTCCTCCCCGCGCTATCACACACGGGACGTGGCCGAGGAACTCGCTCGCCGAAGCGGTGCGGCACTCGTCCTTGGCAGTGCCACGCCGAGCATGGAGACGCTCGACCGGTGCGAGCGGGGGGATTGGCACCCGTTGGTGCTCTCCAAACGAGTCGGCGGTGGGGCGCTGCCCGAGGTCGATGTCGTTGATATGGGGCGTGAGTTCAACGAGGGCCATCGCTCGATGTTCTCGCGACGGCTCACTGAGGCTCTTCAGGGCGTCGCGACACGCGGCGAGAAGGCGGTTCTCCTGCTCAACCGGCGCGGCTTCGCCTCGTTCATGCTCTGCCGCTCCTGCGGACACGTGCCTGAGTGCGACTCCTGCACTACATCGATGACCTATCACGAGACGGGCCCGATCCTCGCTTGTCACCACTGTGGTGCGCGTCGAGCCGTGCCCGCGACATGCCCGGAGTGTGCGAGTCCGTACCTGCGGCTGTTCGGTGCGGGTACGCAGCGAGTGCAGCACGATCTTGGGGAGTTGCTCCCTGAATTGGCGGTCGTGCGCATGGACGCCGACTCTACCACCGGCAAGGGCGGCCACGAGCGACGTCTCGCGGAGTTCGAGGCGCTGAGCAGCGGGGTTCTCCTTGGCACGCAGATGGTTGCTAAGGGTCTCGACTATCCGGACGTGACTTTGGTAGGGGTGCTGAGCGCAGACACGACACTCCACCTGCCCGACTTCCGCGCGGCCGAGAGAACATACCAGCTAATCGCGCAGGTCTCTGGACGTGCTGGAAGGGGGGCGTTGCCCGGGCGCGTGATCGTCCAGACGTACTGGCCCGATCACCCCGCCATTCGCGCTGCCGCGTCGCATGACCGAAGCGCCCTCGTGGCGTCAGAGCGCACCGACCGCAAGGCGCTCGGATATCCGCCCTATGGCCGTCTCGCAAACGTAGTGGTCACCTCGCCGCGACTCGATGCTGCACGTGAGGGAGCAACCGCGATCGGAGAGGCGCTCAGGGCGGCGGTTCCGCCGTCGTGGGCGGTCCTTGGCCCGAGCCCTGCTCCACTTGCCAGGCTCAAGCGGGCGTACCGGTGGCACGTACTCCTCCGCGCTCCATTGGATGCGGATGTCTCGTCCGCATTGCGCGACGCGCTGCGGACCGCATCGTTGCCGCGGGACGTCACTGTCGCGCCTGATGTCGACCCCGTCGACCTGCTGTGACCCGGTGTTGCCCTGCCGTGCGATAATGTGACGCGGGCAGGGGATTTGCTTGTTGCCCGGTGTAGCGACACCAAACGGAGGCAGTTCAAAGCATGGAGATACTCAGTCACCCGAGTCCAGCACTCAAGGCGGGTACAGAGGAGTTCGACCCAACGACCGACAAGGACCTCGGCGACCTCGTGCGTGCGATGGCACGAGCCATGTACGATGCGCCCGGAGTCGGTCTTGCCGCACCCCAACTCGGCATTCTGAAGCGGGTGTGCGTCTACGACATCGACGATGGACTCGTTGCCCTGTGCAATCCCCGCATCGTCTCGTCCTCCGAGGAGACCGTGGCTGAGGAGGAGGGGTGCCTGTCTCTGCCCGGAATCGGTGTCCCGATCGCACGCTCGGTGTCGATCACATGCGAGGCTCTTGATCTCGAAGGCAATCCGGTCACCATCGAGGCGTCCGACTTGCATGCGCGTGTGCTGCAACACGAGATCGACCATCTTGACGGCGTGCTCATCATAGACCGGGCAAGTCCCGAGGACCGGCGTGAGGTACTTCGCGCCTATCTTCAGACGCTCGATCGCGTCGGCTAGCCGACCGGACGAGGGGGAGGGTCATCGTGCGCGTAGTCTTCATGGGCACGTCCGAGTTCTCGGTGACAATCCTTGACTCCTTGGTCACACACCACCACGTAGTGGGTGTCTACACTCAGCCAGACCGTATCCGCAGACGTGGACGGACCGCTACGCCGTCCCCGGTCAAGATCGCCGCATTGGCGAACGGGATTGCCGTTTCCGAACCGGAAACCCTTCGCGATCCCGCCGTTGTGGATGAGCTTCGGTCACTGGACCTCGACGTCATCTGCGTGGCCGCATACGGCCAGATCCTTCCCATGGACGTGCTCCTGGTGCCCCGCTTCGGGTGTCTGAATGTACACGCTTCGCTGCTTCCAAGACACCGCGGCGCCGCCCCGGTGCACCGGGCCATACTCGAAGGCGACGCCGAGACGGGCGTCGCGATCATGCTCATGGACGAAGGGCTCGATACCGGCGCGTACACCTCCGTGCTTCGAGTCCCGGTTGATGACCACACTGTCGTGTCGCTCACGTCCGTGCTCGCAACCCTCGGTGCCCGTGCACTGCTCGAAACCCTCGACGCTGTCGCGACCGGGACGGTGCATTGGGTGCTCCAGGACGACTCTGTGGCGACGCACGCGGCCAAAGTGACCCCCGCCGACCTTGAGCTGCATCCGCGTCTTCGCGTCGTTGACGCACTGCGCCGGGTCAGGGCCTCGACCCCCAGCGCTCGCTCTCGCGCATCCATCGGAGGAACCGTCGTCGACGTCATTCGCGCGACAGCAGTCTTGGACTCGACGGAGACCACGCCGGGAAGCGTGACCGCGAACAAGCGCGAACTCCTACTCGGCTGCTCCGATGGTGCGATGCGCGTCGAGGAGCTGCGTCCTGCCGGCAAGGCCGTCATGGACGGCGCGTGCTTCGGGCGCGGACGCGATCTCGGTCCGATGACCACGTGGGGATCCACGCCGTGAGCGCGACTGGATCCCGCTTGCTTGCGCTGCGTGTTGGGGAGCAGGTTCGCACCAGAAAAGCATGGGTTGGGAACGTACTCGACGCCGAGCGCGCGAAGACATCTCTGTCGCCCGAGGACTTCGCTCTTGCGACACGGCTTTCATACGGCGTCGCCCAATGGACCGGCACACTCGACGACGCCTTGGACCGCTACATCCCACGCCCTCATGACGTGCGTCCGCGCGTTCGCAGCGCGATGCGGATCAGCGCCTACGAGTTGCTCTTCTCCGACGTGCCGTCGCGCGCTGCGGTCCACCAGGGAGTAGAGCTGGCCAAGGCAGCCGGCCCCGGTGCCGCGAAACTGGCGAATGCGATTCTCCGACGCCTCGCCCAGGACGTGGCCACCTTCCCATGGGGCGACCCGGAAACCGACATCGCGGCGCTCGCCCGCTCGACCGGACACCCCAAGTGGCTTGTGGAACGACTCCTCGCCGACCTGGGCGAAGCCGACGCACGAACGATGCTGCTCGCCGACACGGACACGGCGCCGCTCTATCTGGCCCACAACCCCTTCAAATGCGAGATGTCGGAGCTGATGGAGCTGCTTGCCAAGGAAGAGGCGCAGCCCGCCCAGGTCTCCGATGTTCCAGGATGCATCCGCTGCGCCGTACCCGCCGCAGCCGTTGGCGGGTCCGCGCTCTCGGAAGGACTCGCCATTGTTGCTGACGCCGGCGCACAGTTCGCCGCGCAGTGTGCGATACCCCCCGATGGCGGCGTCGTTGTCGATGTCGCGGCGGGGAGGGGAACGAAGACAGCTCTCATCCTTGCCGGACTCAAGCGCCTGGGTCGCTCCGCACGTGTCATCGCGATCGACGTACACGGTTTCAAGGCCGGGGTTGCGCGAGCCCGCCTTGCTGAGCTCGGTATGCCCGAGGTTGATTTCGTCGAAGCCGACTCTACAAACAAGGCCGCACTCGTTGTCGCTGCAGGCGAGGGGACGACCGATGTTGCCTTGGTTGACGCCCCGTGTTCCGGCCTCGGTACTCTGCGCCGCCATCCCGAGAAGCGATGGCGTCTTCGACCGGAAGATATCGACTCCGTTGCCGCCACGGCTCAGGGTATGTTGGTAGCCTCCGCCGCGCTTGTCCGCCCCGGCGGATTCGTGGTGTACTCGACATGTACGGTTACCGCACGCGAGAACGACCAGCTCGTAGACTCGTTTCTTGCATCCCAGGCGGGCGAGGGGTTCTCCTCGGCGGACATGAAGTCGAGGCTCCCTGAGGGATGGATGCGCTTTCTGAACGCTGCGGGGCGCGTCCAGATCGTGCCGGAGCAGAACGGTCCTGACGGACACTACGTCGCGGTGCTGATCCGCGATCTTGCATGACGCAGTGCCATCACGTTTTGAGGAGGGCTTGATGCGCAACACAAGGATCGTTGAGATGCTGGAGGTCACCGAAGCCGCTGCACTGGCCGCGGGACGCTGGATGGGCAAGGGCGACAAGCATGCTGCTGATGACGCCGCCGTCGAGGGCATGCGCAAGGCATTCGAGTCCGTCAGCATCTCGGGCACCGTCGTCATTGGCGAGGGAGAACGGGATGAGGCGCCGATGCTCTATATCGGTGAGAAGGTCGGCGCGGGCGGCGAGGAGATCGACATCGCGGTCGACCCCCTAGAGGGGACCAACCTGACGGCGTACGGCCAGCAGAACTCCCTGGCGGTACTCGCGTTCGGTCCCAAAGGGACTCTCCTGCACGCCCCTGACACGTACATGAACAAGGTAGCGACGGGTCAGGCGGCAGCAAGCGTGGTCCACATCGACGCAACGCCCACCGAGAACGTCGTCAACGTCGCCAAAGCGCTCAACCGGCCGGTTGAAGACGTCGTCGTTTGCATCCTTGACAGAGATCGCCATGTCGATCTCATCAAGGAAGTCCGGGAGGCAGGTGCACGCATCAGACTGATCAGCGACGGCGATGTCTTCGGCGCCGTGGCGACGTCCATCGAGGGCACCGGTATCCACCTCTACCTCGGCATCGGAGCTGCCCCTGAAGGCGTGCTCGCGTGCGCCGCGATGAAGTGTATCGGCGGATGCTTCATGGGACGCTTCGCGTGGCGTAGCGACGAGGAGAAAGCGCGTGCCGTGGACATGGGCACCTGCAAGATCGATGACGTGCTGACCATGGACTGCCTCGTCAACACGGATGAGGCCGCATTCATCGCCACAGGTGTCACCGACGGCGAGATGCTTCGTGGCGTTCGGTACTTCGGCAAGGGCGCTCGTACCCACTCGGTCACCATGGATGGCAAGTCCGGGACGGTCCGGTTCATCGAGACCGTACACCGCACAGGAGCGGAGAAGTTCTGGGTGCGAATGGACTAGGAGGCGTCGCTTGATGTCGTGTCGGCCGGTTTGGCCGCGGGGCACGAGGCACAACTCGCAGAGTCTCCGCTGGCCGAAGGGCATGCGGGCTCCGGAACAGATTCGGCAGCCGGCTTCTTCCGGTAGTCGGTGGTGTGGAAGCCGGACCCCTTGAAGACCACGCCGACGGGCGTGAAGACGCGCTTCGTGGCGTCTGAGTCGCACTGCGGGCAGCAGACCGCGTCAACCGAGCCGGCCCGGCGGCTGATCTCAAAGACGGTATCGCAGGCAGTGCACCTGAAGTCATACGCTGGCATGCTTGTTGGCTCCTTCCACATGCGGGAGTGCATGCACAGCGTTGCACGATAGCGACTCAAACCTGCGGACGCAAGGAAGAAGCGATTACACTCTTGTCCATGGAAACGCGAACCCGACCGCCCCGGCGGCCTCTCATACCCCGATGGGTGATATACGCGCTCCTGGGCGCAGTGGCACTTGCGCTAGTGGTCGCAGGGTTTGTCACCTGGTCGTTCCTTGGCAACAAGTCGCCCGTGCCTGACGTGCTCAATGTCGATGAAGGGGTGGCCCGGGCGAGCCTTGCACAGGCGGGCTTTGTCATCGAGGTGGCCGAACGACGCTTTAACGTTCTGCCTGCGGGCACGGTGCTCGAACAGGACCCGGCGCCAGGCACGACGCTCAAGCGCGGCGACGCCGTAATCGTGGTGGTTTCCGCCGGTTCCGAGGAGATCATCATGCCGGACGTCATCGGCAGCAGCATCAATGTCGCCAGACCGCAGCTCGAACAACTCGGCCTCGTCGTCAAGATCGACGCGATGGAGTCAGATGCCCCGCGCGACACGATAATCTCCACGAATCCGTCTGCGGGAGCCACGCTGCGCACCGCTGAGATCGTCCGGGTCACGATCGCGACCGAAGGCTCCGCCACCAACGCGCTCCTGCCATATGCTTTGGAGGGCGTATCTGTGCTCATCGATCCATCAGTCGTCACGGATGGCTCGGTGGACGCCCCACTCGAGGTCACCCGCCGTCTGCAATCGCTGCTGGAGGCCTCCGGCGCTACCGTCTCGGTCACGCGTTCGGGAGTCGCCGCCGATACTTCACAGGCCGCAAGGGTACGTGCCGCCGAAGCGGCGTCCTTCGATGTGGCGATCGGCCTCGATGTCGCATCCTCAGGTGCGGGTGGACTGACGCTCTCGGTGTCCACGGATCCGTCTGGCGACCCACCTCTTCCAGGCGCACTCACATTCATTGACGAACTGTCCACCCAACTACGGGCCACCGATGCGACCGTGAACAAGCGCGCTGCAACCAAGGACCCTGTCCTGGGCCCGACTGGGGCACCGGCAGCACGGGTAGGTGTCGGATCCACGTCGTCAGGTCAGGATGTCTCCGCATTCCGTGACCCCGCCTGGCGAGACACCATCGCGCGCGCGCTCTACCGTGCGATTGGGGAACGATTCGGTAGGAGCTGAGGCGGTATTCCGCTTCAGGGAGATGGATCGGGCGTGACATTGGGGTGCGTTCGCGAATACTGACAATCGTTGCAGTGATCATCATCGCCGCCCTCATGGCTCCCCATGCGGTGGCGGCACCCGGCAACGCCGCGGCCCTCAAGTCCCAGCTGGATCGGCTACGTGAGGACCTCTCCGACGCTGGCAGTGACTACGACCGCGCGTACTGGAAGCTCGACGAGACCGACGTTCGTATCTCCAAGGTCGACAAGCGCATCGCTACCACCAAGAAGCGACTGGCAAAGTCCAGCAAGCTGCTCTCTGCGCGTGTGGCGGCGATGTACCGCACTGCCCCGACCGACATGCTGACGGTTCTCCTCGGCGCACGGTCATTCGAGGAGATGGTGACGCGTCTCGACTACGTCCAACGGATCGGTCGCTCCAACGCCGAGGCTATCCGTGAGTTCAAAGAGCTTCGGGCCGAGCTGTCCAAGGACAGGGAAGCGCTCGAGGAGGAACGCGCTGAGCGCTCGAAGGTCGCGAACAGACTCAAGAAGGAGCGGGACGCACTCCAGAGCCGCTTCTCGAAGAAGAAGACCGAGTACGAGAAACTGCAGGCGGAGTACGCACGGGTGACCGCAAACGTCTCAACGTCGTCCGGGCCGGTCGTCCGCGGTGCAAACGGGATGGTCTTTCCGGTCCAGGGCGTTCACTACTACAGCAACACATGGGGGGCTTCGCGATCGGGGGGCAGGCGCAGTCACCAGGGTACCGACATCATGTCGCCACGAGGTACGCCTTGTGTAGCGGTCCTCTCCGGCACGGTCTCCTCCGGCAACGGAGGCCTAGGTGGCAAGACGATCTGGCTCACGGCCGACAACGGTTGGAGGTTCTACTACGCGCACCTTGACGGCTTCGCCCTCACGTCCGGCCATGTTTCGGCAGGCCAGACAATCGGCTATGTCGGTTCGACCGGCAACGCATCCGGCGGATCACCGCATCTCCATTTCGAGATTCATCCCGGCGGGGGCGGAGCGGTGAATCCCTATCCCTACCTCCGTCAGATGCAGTAGCGCGCACTCTCCCGGATTGGCTCGCGGCTATTGCCGGAAGCCACCGTGTTGTGCCAGGATAGCCGTGACAACCCCATACCGTATCGGGAGCTGCCGGCAAAGGCGGCTGAGAGGCAGTCCTGTGACTGCGACCGACGCGACGGCCCCGGTAATTCGGGGTACGGAACACGGTGATTCTCACCTTGCGACAGCGTACCTGTCTGCGGGTAGCCTCCGACGAAGCTCATTGGAGGGACTATGCGCAACGAACGGCTTGTCGTGCTCGTTGAGATCGCGCTGGCGATCGCTCTCGCCGCAACACTGAACATGCCGGGACTCAGGATCAAGCTGCCGATCAACATCGCCGGCGGTACAGTCGCACTCAACATGTTGCCGATCTTCGTCCTGGCAATCAGGCGGGGGTGGGTACCGGGCGTCGTTGCCGGATTGCTGTACGGGTTCGTGGATCTGCTCTTTGACCCGTTCTTCGTCCACCCGGCTCAAGTGGTCCTTGACTACCCGCTCGCGTACGCGCTGGTGGGTCTTGGCGGGCTTGTCTCAGCATCATGGCATCGTGCGCGTGCCGCAGAGACCCACGTTCGCGCGAGCATGCTCCTCAGTGGCGGACTCGTCCTGGGTTGTAGCGCGAGGCTCTTCTCCCATTGGCTCTCCGGAATGATCTTCTTCGGCCAGTCAGCTCCAGCGGGTCAACCCGTATGGCTGTACTCCCTGCTCTACAATGCGAGCTACATCCTGCCTTCGGCCCTGATGGCTGCTGCAGCAGCTGCCATAGTCCTGCCAGTGCTTGAGCGCGCCGTACCCGTTCGTGATGGGAAGGGTCTCGCATGGCGACCGTCCTCGTAGCCGGAGCACCCCCAAATGCTGATGACTACCGCGACCTCGTGGCGGGCGCCTCCCGCGTCGTCGCTGTCGACGGGGGAGCGGATGTCTGCGCTGTGCTCGGACGAGTACCTGACCTTGCGATAGGAGACTTCGACACCGCTACAGTTCGCGCTGTGAGCTTCCTCCAAGACGCGGGCGCGGAAATCGTTCGCTACTCTCCTGACAAGGACGAGTCGGACCTCGATCTAGCACTTGATGAGATCAGGGCTCGCGGTTGGGGACCGGTGACAATCGCGTGCGCAACCGGAGGGCGTCTGGACCACACTCTCGCTGTGTTGGGGTCGATTGCCAGTCGAGCGGACATCGTACATGGGCTGTGGGAGCGCGAAATGCGCGCCTGGCCGCTCGACGCTCGTGTCCGTTCCTCGCTCGAGCTGGGAGGTTCGGGTGCGGTCGTAAGCATCCTGGCCCTGGGAGATAGCGCAACCGTGACCTGCAGTGGCATGCGCTATGCCCTCGACCACGATGAGCTGCAATCCCTGGGTTCTCACGGGTTGAGCAACGTGATCGTCGCGTCGTCTGCGCGCGTATCAGTAGCAGCCGGAAGAGCTCTCGTGATCACCGTCGCAGCCGAAGGAGCTCCGCTCGCATACGCGACAGGCTAGATGTCAGAGCGTATAATCCCCTGACGGCTGGATGGGGGGACTTCGACTTGACGTCAGCCTTGGCGAGCATACTTGCAACACTCTCGACGCTGCTCTGGGCGTTGGCCTTCGCAACGCGGTCGTGGTTCGCCGCAGCCGTGGCGCTGGTCTTGTCGATCGCCGCGGTCGGCTACATCTCGGTGTCAACGCGCCCCAGCCGCGAGTTGGCGCCCCCGCCTGTCCCAGCCATCCACGTTGAACCCCCGGCCCCTCAGCCACCGAGAGTCCGCCGCCTGGTACAGCCGAAGACGCTCGACCCACGTGCTGTTGCCCGGGCGTTCTTCGATAACGCTATTGCTGTGTCCCAGCCGGTTGCAGCACATATCTGGCTCGAGGATACCGAGACAGGAACTCTCAGGCTCGTTGCGGGTGCGGGACCTCTCGCGCCCACGAACCAACCAGTGCCGGCAAATCGGGACACACTCGGGCGATCACTAGCTGGGGGGAAGGCGATTCTCGAGCCCCATGCACATTTGTGCTCTGCCGATCGAGAGGACACACTCTGGCGCTACGCAGTCCCCATCGGCTACGACTCTCTACGCGGCGTCGCCGCTTTGGACTTCGCTTCCACCTCACCACCGGACTCCGGCGCCCTCAATGACATCGTGGCTGGCTTCCGTCCCACACTCTCGGGTGCGATTGCACTGTACGTTGCCGACATTCGTGGCCATGCCGCGCGCGCGTTGCTCGACGCTGCCCGGGCGCTGTCACGCAACCTCGACCCCGACCAGGTCATTGAGACGGCACTCGACACCGCAATGTCGTCGACGAGGGCGGCAACCGGCAGCGTCATGCTGC
The DNA here is from genome assembly GCA_030682655.1 of Actinomycetota bacterium. Lineage (NCBI taxonomy): Bacteria > Bacillati > Actinomycetota > Actinomycetota bacterium. The sequence goes on from JAUXNU010000134.1 coordinate 22,455, forward strand.
TCGATGCGGCCACGGGCCGTCTCAGGATCGTTGCCGCACGTGGCCTTCCCGAGGAGGTCGTTGCGTCCACGGAAGTCGCCATGGGTGAGGGTATCGCGGGTTGGGTCGCCGCTTCGAACCAGCCACTCCTCGTGGAGGACCTGCCCGGCAAGACAGGCCGCACCGACCGCCACGGGGTCAGGTCCGCAGTCTCCGTACCGATCGCGGATGAAGACGGGCTCCTTGGCGTTCTGAATATCGGAAGCCGTGATTTTCCCGCGCGATTCACCAGGGCGCACCTCGATATCCTGGAGACACTCGGACGGCTTGCTGCCGTGGCTCTGCGCAATGCCCGGGCCATGTCCTCGGCTGGTGACCTCTACTTCGACACGCTAAAAGCACTCGTGCTCGCCCTGGAGACCAAGGATCCGTACGCACAGGGCGGAACGGAGCGCGTGCTGCACTACTCGCTGCTCATCGGTCAGGCCATGGGCTTGTCCATCGAGGAGTCACATGCACTCGAGATTGCAGCCATGCTGCACGACATCGGGATGACGGGACTCGACGGTTCGGCATCCACCCGTCCGCTCTCGACCGTCGAACGGGGCATGCTCACCATGCATCCGGTCATAGCGGCAGACATCTTGGAGCAGGCTCCCGCACTCGCTGCGGTCGTGCCTATCGTCTATCACCACCACGAGCACTTCGATGGCCGTGGCTACGTGACCGGGAGTTCCGGGGATCAGATTCCACTGGCCTCGCGTATTCTCGCCGTCGCTGACGCCTACGTGGCCATGACCTCGGATCGACCTTACCGCGCCGCCAAGACCTCTGATCGTGCGATGCGCGAGTTGTCCGACAAAGCAGGAACCCAGTTCGACCCCGATGTAGTGCAGACCTTCTTGCATCTGCTCGGATCGGACTCGAACCGGGTTCCGGACCGCCGACTCTAGGCGGAGACACCCAACGCGATCAACCTAGCCGCGTTGGACCTTTCCCGCCTTCAGGCACTTCGTACACACCTTGATCTTCTTGACCGACCCGTCGACCACCGCGTTTACCGTCTGGATGTTCGGGTGAAACATACGGTTCGTGACGCGGTGAGAGTGACTGACGTTGCGGCCGGCAACCGGCTTCTTGCCGCACACGGTGCAGACCTGAGACATCTTGAGGACTCCGTTCGGTTCTTCGTCGGGCCTCCGCTTTGCGACGGCTGCCCCCTGGGTGCAAAAGCGCAATGATACTACCACACGCCCGATGCGTCACACAACAATTCCCGCCGGTGAACCGAGCAGTTCACGTCGCCTGTTTCGGCTATACTTATTCTCGCGCAGACACTCCGAACCCGGCCGAGGAGTCGCCATGGCGCCGTACACCGCGGATATGCTGATTCGAGACGTTCTTGTGAGCCACCCTGGTGCGACCACCGTCTTCGAACGCCACAAACTGGGATGCGCATCGTGTCTTGCTGCGGGAATGGAGACTCTCGGTTCGGTCGCAGGCATGCATGGCGTCCCCGTCGAGGCTTTGATCTCAGACCTCGACCGACTTGAGGACCCGACAGGAAGGGACGTGGCTGACGCATGACGACAAAGGCTCGCGGCGACATCAACATCGCAAATGATGTCCTGGCTGATCTGGCCGGGTTCGCAGCGCTTGAGTGCTACGGCATCGTCGGCATGGCAAGCCCCTCCTTGGCGGACGGCGTCGCACAACTGCTCTCTCGTGAGAAGCTCCGCAAGGGAGTCATCATCAAGAGCATCGATGACGGAGTGCAGGTCGACCTCTACGTGATCATCGAGTACGGAACGAATCTCTCCGAGGTCTCTCATAACCTGACCGAGCGCGTGAAGTACGTTCTTGTCACGATGGCTGACGTCAAGGTCACGGCAGTGGATGTTCACGTACAAGGGATAAAGGTCCGCAAGTAGCACCCGAACCGGAGACGACACATGCCCGAACAGCCGACGTTCGTCCGACTCGTGGTGGCGGCAGCCCAGGCCCTCGAAGAGCGCAAGGACGAGGTCAATCGCCTCAACGTCTTCCCGGTGCCCGACGGAGACACCGGAACCAACATGGCCCTGACCATGAAGGCGGTCATAGGCGAACTTGAGTCTCTGCCATCCGGTGCGAGTGTCCGCGACATATGTCATGCAGTGACTCAGGGTTCACTCATGGGCGCTCGTGGCAACTCCGGCGTCATCCTCAGTCAGATACTGCGCGGTCTGTGTGAGGCCGTCGCGGAGGCCGCACATTTCGACACCGCTCTTGTTGCCGCCGCGCTCGACCGTTCGAAGACCGTCGCCTTTCAGGCCGTTCGAAAGCCCGTCGAGGGCACGATGTTGACCGTGCTTAAAGACACCGCCGGGGCCGCCAAGGTCGCCCACCGCTCCGACAGCGACCTCGACACCATGCTCGATCAACTCCTTGCCGCAGCGTTCGAGTCGGTTCGCCGCACGCCCGAGCTGCTTCCTGTTCTGAAGGAGAACGGGGTCGTTGATGCCGGCGGCTTCGGTCTGGCAATACTTGCCGAAGGCCTGCTGGCTGCGTACAAGGGGACTGCAGTGCATGTGAGCGACACCATTTCGACGGCTGCCCCGAACATCACGATCGAATCGGCCGACGACTGGGACGATCAGGAGTACTTGTACTGCACGGAATTCCTGCTGATGGGGGAGGAACTCGATCGTGCCCAGATCGAGGAGTACGTCATCTCGATGGGGGGCTCGGAGCTCGTAGTCGGCGAGGGCGACACTCTGAAGATCCACGTGCACACCGATAATCCGGGAGCCGTTCTGGCACATATGACCGGGCTCGGCGAGATCGCCGAGGTGCACATCAACAACATGCGTCAGCAGACCGAGGCCCGTCGGGCCGAGCTTCGGGCGCAGGCGACCGGCGACGCAGCCACACCGCGACGTCCCTACGGGCTCATCACGGTCTCGGTCGGTGACGGACTGACCGAGATACTTCGAAGCCTGGGTGCGGACGCTGTCGTCAACGGCGGTCAGACAATGAACCCTTCGACCGCCGAGCTGCTCGAGGCTGCGTCGACGATACCTGCAGACGCTGTGGTATTCCTTCCGAACAACAAGAACATCATCATGGCCGCTCAGCAGGCTGCCACCGTCTCGCCCGTACCTGCCGCAGTCGTTCCCACGAAGTCCATTCCCGAAGCGTTCGCCGCTCTGCTCGCGTTCGACGCGTCCGCCTCCCTCGAAGACAACGTGACTGCGATGTCTGATGCTGCCTCAACGGTCCGCACGGGTGAGGTCACGACAGCCATCAAGGACTCAGTGGCAAAGGTCGGGCCCATCTCTGCGGGCCAGATAATCGGTATCACCGCCGATGAGATCGAGATCGTTGGGGACGACCTTGTCGACGTTGCACTCCGTCTTGTCGAGATGATCGCCGACGGCGCAGAAGCTGTGACACTGCTCGCCGGAAGCGATCTCTCACCCGATTCGCTCCACGAGATCGAGGAGCGAATCACCCAAGCACATCCCGGACTCGAGATCGAAAGCCACCACGGAGGCCAGCCTCTCTATCCGCTTATCATTGCCGCAGAGTAGACACCTAAGGAGACCCAATGGCCAAGGTCGGAATCGTCTGTGACAGTACGTGTGATCTGGGCCTTGAGTGGTTCGAGGCCAATGATGTGACCATGGTTCCTCTGAAGGTCCTCTTTGGCGAGGACACCTTCCTCGACTGGGTCGACCTTCAGCCGGAGCAGTTCTTCGAGAAGCTCACGGCCGCAACAACACTGCCCAAGACCTCGCAGCCGTCACCGGCGGAATTCGTGACCGCCTACGACGCCCTTGCCGAACAGGGCTGTGACTCGATCGTCTCCATCCATCTCACTGCGGCACTCTCGGGTACCTTCGAGTCCGCGACATTGGCCGCAAAGGACGTGGCCATTCCCGTCCACGTGATAGACACCAAGTGCGTGACCCAGGCGACCGGCCTTGTGGTGAAGCTGGCAACGGAGCTGAGGGACGAGGGTCTCGACGCGGATACTATCGCGACGCGCGCCCGGGAGGCCACGACGCAGATGAAGATGTTCTTCATCCTGGATACTCTCGAGTACCTCGTAAAGGGAGGCAGGGCAGGGAAGGCCCAGGGGCTTGCGGCATCCCTTCTCAACATCAAGCCCGTGCTCACATTCAACCAAGACGGAATCATCGAACCTTTCAGGAAGATCAAAGGGCTGCGCAAGGCAATGGCGGAGCTGGCCACATACATCGCCGAGGAGTCGCGTGGCGGTGCGATCAGACTCTCGCTCTTCCATGCTTGTGCGCCTGACCTGGCGGACGAACTCAAGGCCGCGTTCGATGAGGCCGGTGTGGACTACGTCCTTGACTCCGTAGGCCTAGTTGGCGCCGTCATCGGGACGTATGCCGGCCCCCGCGCACTCGGTGCGGCGTACCTGCCAAGGAGCTAGGCCGACGAACATGGCTTCTCACGCGCGTCAGGATCCCGCAGCTACGCGTGCAGCGTGGGGCGATTCCGTCTCCTCCGCGCGGTTCGTGGACGCTGCACGCACCGAGGCACTGTCGCGCCTTGGGATTCAAACCGTCGGTGACCTGGTCTGCCACTATCCTTTTCGCTATCTGGATCTTACAGAGACGGCTGCGCTCCTTCATGTCAAACCCGGAACAGATGTCACCGTCGTTGGCCGGGTTCACGCGGTAAACGTCAAGAAGCCGCGACCGCGCTTGACCATCGTTGAAGTCGCCATAGTGGACGGAACCGGCGTTCTCCTTGGCGTATGGTTCAACCAGCCGTATATGGCATCACGGTTCGTCGAGGGGGAGCACGTTGCCTTTGCCGGGCGTGTCACGCTCGACTACGGGATGAAGCAGATTCGCAACCCGCTGTTCGAGAAGCTCGGAGGGACCGGAGACCCCGCGATGCTGGGGCGGATTCTCCCGGTACATCGCACCACCGACGGGCTTTCGACCAGTTGGTTGCGCAGACTCGTTGCGGCGGCCGTCGATGACTTCGGTGACGTGGAGGACTTCCTGCCGTCCGAGATCCGAGTCGCACGCGAACTGATGCCGAGGCGGGCGGCGTTGCGGGCGGTCCAGTTTCCGTCTTCCCATGCCGAGTGTCGTGCCGCACGTCGCCGGCTCGCCTTCGAAGAGCTGTTCGTGCTCCAGGTGGGGCTCGCGCTGCGCAGACACGCGGTCCAGGTGCTCACTGGTGTTGCGCATCAGATCGGGGGACCGGCTCTAGGCCATCTGGTGCAAAACCTCCCCTTCGAGTTGACTTGCGAACAGTGCGGCGCGCGCGATGACGTCCTTGGAGACATGGCGTCGAGTGTGCCAGCTAACCGCATGCTCCTGGGAGACGTCGGGACCGGCAAGACGGTCGTGGCGGCCCACGCGCTGTGTGTTGCAGCCGATTCCGGCCACCAGGCGGCGATGATGGCCCCAACGGAGGTACTTGCAACCCAATATGCCGACAAGGTTGGTCCTATGATGTCCGCGGCGGGTGTCCCGTGGGCACTGCTCACCGGCTCGACTCCGGCGCGCCGGCGCCGCGAGATCGTAGCCGGGCTGGCGGACGGCTCCCTGTGCGTTGCATTCGGGACGCATGCACTCATCGAAAAGGGCGTGTCCTTCGCGGACCTGAGTCTGGCCATCGTGGACGAACAGCATCGTTTCGGTGTCGCTCAGAGGCTCGGATTGCGATCGAAGGGAGCCGCCACGGATCTTCTCGTGATGACCGCAACACCAATCCCGCGCAGTCTGGCACTGACTCTGTACGGGGATTTGGATACTTCCTACTTGCGGGAGCGTCCCATTTCCAACACGCCGCAGACCGTTACGGAAGTCGTTCCTGTATCCAGGCGCCGTGCTGCATACGACGCCATCCGTTCCGAGGTGGCCGCCGGACGTCAGGCCTACATCGTATGCGCGCTCGTTGACGAATCCGACAGTGCCCAGGCGCGCGCTGCGGTCAAAGAGGCGGACCGTCTCGCTACTCAGGTCTTCCCGGATCTGAGGGTCGGACTGCTGACCGGCCGTATGGTCCCTGCTGAGAAGTCCAAGGTCATGGACGCGTTCAGACGGGGTGAGATCGATGTTCTCGTGTCGACCACGGTGATCGAGGTCGGTATCGACGTCCCGAATGCGACCATCATGATCGTCGAAGACGCCGAGCGTTTCGGACTGGCGCAGCTTCACCAGCTCAGAGGAAGGGTGGGCCGAGGAGAACATCCCGGTCGCTTCATCCTCTTCCCGGATGCCCGGACCGAGGAAAGCCGACGTCGAATGGAGGCCATCAGCTCCACAAACGACGGTTTCGAACTGGCCCGACTCGACATGACGCTGAGAGGAGAGGGCCAGATCCTTGGCCAGAGGCAAAGCGGTCTTCCGGAACTCAAACTCGCCGACCTGACCGAGGACATGGACCTTGTGGAAGCCGCACGCGATGATGCGCGTGCGATCGTCGACACCGAACCCGGGCTCGACGATCCTCGAAACGGTCCGCTGCGTCACGAGGTTGAGCAGCGCTTCGATGCTGTTTGGGAGTGGGTGAGCAGCGGGTGAGGATCGTAGCTGGTGAACTGCGTGGCCGCCGCATCTCAGCCCCCGCCGGCGTCGAGACCCGTCCCACGTCGGACCGCGTGCGAGAGGCGCTGTTCAGTTCGCTGACGGCTCGCCTCGGCACACTTGACGGAGCATGCGTGCTCGATGCGTTTGCGGGATCGGGCGCCCTTGGCATCGAGGCGCTTTCCCGGGGTGCTTCCAGTGCGACCTTCGTGGAATCGGCACGCCCCGCCCTCTCGGCGCTCGACGCCAACGTCGGTTTCCTCGGAATCGCGAATCGGACGCGCATCGTTCGTGGGGACGTGTTCGCCCTTGCCCGGAGGGGCGCCCTACCAGGCGGGCCGTTCACGTTGCTCTTTCTCGACCCTCCCTATAGAATCAACAAGTTCGAGGTCAGAAGGCTTATCGAGGATATGCTTGATGCCAGTCTGGTGACCCGCGAAGCACTTGTCGTCTGGGAGCACGCATCGAACACGGATGCCGACTGGCCTGACCGGTGCGCGGAGCTTGGGGCGCGCAAGTACGGATCCACGACGATCTCCATTGCAGGATGCGACGCAGAAGGGGAGGGTCGATGAAGCGGGGACTGTGCCCGGGTACGTTCGACCCGGTTACCTCAGGTCACCTCGACATCATCGAGCGAGCCGCCTTCCTGCTTGACGAACTGGTCGTCGCAGTTGCCTTCAATCCCGACAAGGGTGGTGGGCCACTGTTCACGGTTGAGGAGCGCGTCGCGTTCATCGAGGATGCAACACAAGAACTTCCTAACGTGACGGTGCGGCCTTTTGATACCCTGTTGGTGGACTTCGCACACGAGACCGGTGCCACGGCTATCATCAAGGGCCTTCGAGCGGTAACGGATTTCGAGCGGGAATTCCAGATGGCTCAGCTGAACTACCGTCTCGACAAGAGGATCGAAACGATGTTCATCATGGCGATACCGGAGTACATGTACCTCAGTTCCTCGGCAGTCAAGGAGATAGCGAGACATGGCGGGCCCGTGAAAGGTCTCGTACCGGATGTGGTGCGCGAGGCAATGACGGCGCGGTTCGCCCAGTCCCGTTAAGGGAGGACTTTCATGGACATTATGGCCTTGATCGATCGAATCGAAGAGCTTGTCGACAACGGGCGTTCGTTCCCGTTCTCCAGCTCCAAGTCGGTCGATCCTGAGAAGGTCTATGAGATCATCGATGAGATCCGCGCTCAATTCCCCGACGAGCTCAAGCAGGCCCGTTGGATCGTCAAGGAGCGCCAGGAGATGCTCGAAGAGGCCGAGAAGGAGGCTAACCGCGTTCTCGAAGAGGCGCGGGACCGTGCGCAGGCGATCGCCTCCGAGCAGGAAGTGGTCAAGCTCGCGGAGCAGCAGGCCGCGGCCATCCTTGACGATGCCCGAACCAAGGAACGCGAGATCCGGCTCGGCGCCGAAGACTATGCCGACGAGATGCTCGCCAACCTCGAAGTCAACCTCGGCAAGCTCCTGACTGCCGTGCAGCGCGGCCGCGACCGTCTGCAGGGCAAGGTCAATCAGCGACAATAGCCATGGAACCCCTCAGAATCGATGTCACCGAGATTCGCGAAGAACTCGGGGCACATGTCAGCGTTCAACGCTCAGTCGACCTCGGTGCTCTCGCCGTTGGTCAAATTGAGTTCGCGCCGATGGGTCCGGCGGCTGTCGACGTCTCCATTCTCAACACGGGCAACGGGCTCGTTGCGCAGGGGCGCATCAACGCCACAGTCCGCACCGAGTGCGTACGGTGCCTCGAACTTTTCGACCTCGATGTCGAGGTTGCCGTCGAGATGTTCTACGCCGACCGCGAGGAGGCTCAACTTCTCAACGAGGATGTTGACTGGGAGCCGATCGAATCCGGTTCGATCGACCTTGCCTCGGCTATCGAAGCTGCAGTGACCGTGGACCTGCCCTTTGCCCCTCTGTGTGCGGACGACTGCAGAGGCATCTGCCCAACATGCGGGAACAACCTCAACGAGACCACCTGCCTGTGCGCTTCCCCCGAAACGTCTCCCCCGAGTCCGTTCTCGGCACTCAAGAATCTGTTTCCCGGGGAAGAAACCTAGCACGACGCGTGAGTTCCCGGTTCATGGGGGCTGTGCTATGATGTCGCACCGTGCGGCTCAGACTAGCGCACTGACAAGAACATGCCGGACCTAGGTCACTGGTCCGTGCCCGAGAGGAGAACCAAGCATGCCCGTCCCCAAGAGGAAGACATCGCGAGCCGTACGCGACCAGCGTCGGGCCACACATAGTCTCGAAGTGCCGGCCAAGTCGCTGTGCCCCCAGTGCCACTCGCCGAAGCTTCCGCATCGCGTGTGCGCTGAGTGCGGGTACTACAACGGTAAGGAAGTCATACAGACTGACTAGCCGCTTCGGTGCGCACGTACTGGAGCTATCTCGACACGGGGGAGGCGAGCGGGTCTGTGCTCGATGGGTTCTTCGAGCCCCGTGCCGTCGCAGTGGTCGGCGCTGCCCGTGAACCGGGCAAGGTCGGCCACTTTGTTCTTGAGAACCTTGTGTCGGCCGGTTTTCAGCGCCCCATCTACCCCGTCAACCCCAATGCGACAGAGATTCTTGGCCTGACGTGCTATGGGAACGTCGGTGAACTGCCTGGTCCGTGCGATCTGGCGGTCGTGGTCGTTCCAGCCGCAGCCGTCCCGGGGGTTATCGATGAGTGCGCGGCCGCGCACATCGACTCCGTGATCGTCATCTCCGCCGGCTTCAAAGAGTCCGGACCGGCTGGAGGCGCACTCGAGCGCGAGGCCCTGGCACGGGCACGCTCCGGCGGCGTTCGGCTGCTCGGACCCAACTGCCTCGGTCTTATCGCATCCGGCTCCAAGCTCAATGCATCCTTTGCCCAGGTCATGGCCCCTCCGGGGGCGATATCCTTCATGTCTCAGTCCGGTGCGTTGGGGACAGCCATTCTCGACTACGCAGCCGGTGAGGGGATCGGGTTGGCGAACTTCGTATCACTAGGCAACAAGGCCGATCTGACCGAGGTCGACCTGCTCAGAGCGTGGGACGCCGATCCTGCGACCAGTGTCATCGTCGCCTACATAGAGTCGGTGACCGACGGAAGGCTCTTCGTCGAGACCGCTGGCCGCGTCAGTGCCAGAACGCCGGTGATCGCGATCAAGTCGGGGCGATCTGACGCCGGCGCCCGAGCGGTCTCGTCGCACACTGGCAGTCTCGCCGGATCGCGCGTCGCATACGATGCCGCTTTCGACAAGGCCGGGATCATCCGGGCGCACGACGTTCAAGAACTCTTCGATCTGGCCGCGGGCTTCTCGCGACAACCGCTTCCTTGCGGCCCGGGTGTCGCCCTGCTCACCAACGCAGGCGGACCTGCGGTGCTCGCCACCGATGCGTGCGAGGCTGCGGGTCTCACCCTGGCATCTCTTGAGAACGAGACCATCGATGTCCTGCGCGGTCAGCTGCCTCCAGCAGCAGCGCTGTACAACCCCGTCGATATCCTTGGCGACGCCACACCTGAGCGCTATCGCGGCGCATTGCGAGCTCTCTACAGGGATTCCAACGTCAGAGCCGTCATAGTCATTCTCACTCCTCAGGCGATGACCGATCCTACGAGTACCGCGCGTGCCATAGTCGAGGAGGCTGCGGTCTCCGGAATCACGACTTTCGCTTCGTTCATGGGTCGGGACTCCGTCGAGGAGGCGTGGGGCGTCCTGCGCGAGGGTACCGTTCCGAGCTTCCCGTTTCCGGAGCGGGCGGTCGCGACGCTTGCCGCCATGAACCGCTACGTCGCCTTCCGCTCACGTCCGAAGAGCATGTCGCCACCGGTACGAGGGGACTCGACGCGTGTCCAGGCACTTCTGGACGAGACTCGGGCGGCAGGGCGGTCATTCGCTACAGAGCAGGCCGCTGCCGAGATAGCCGACGCGTACGGCCTGCGAGTTCCTGCAGGCGGTGTTGCCAGAGGTCTCGCCCGCGTTCGGGAGCTTGCCGCGCGAATCGGCTATCCCGTCGTCATGAAGATCGCGAGTCCGGACATCCTGCACAAGTCCGACGTTGGCGGGATTCTCACCGGCATCGCGGATGAAGAGGAACTCGCGCAAGCGTACGAGACCATCGTCGGTCGTGCGCGAGCGTACGCACCCGAGGCGATCATCCACGGCGTGCATCTTCAGAAGCAGGTAGCGCCCGGCCGGGAAGTCATCGTCGGTGTGGACCGCGACCCGCAGTTCGGCCCGATTCTCATGTTCGGACTCGGAGGCGTCTACGTCGAGGTCCTCAAGGATGTGACCTTCCGCCTGTGCCCGGTCACCCCTAGGGAGGCCCGCGACATGGTCGCCGAGATTCGTGCCTATGGACTCCTGCGGGGGGCACGCGGCGAGAAGCCTGCGGACATCGACGCGGTCGTCGAGGCTATCCTTGGCGTATCGGCGCTTGTCATGGACTTTCCCGAAATCGTCGAGCTCGACATCAATCCGCTCATCGTTGGCAATGCCGGCGAAGGAGCGTTCGCTGCGGACGTCAGGATCGGCATCGGAGGATCATCATGAGAACGGTCATCGTCGCTTCCACCGCGCCCTACTCGGGCAAGAGCGGCATCTCCCTCGCGATGCTCGCCGCGCTCGGCGAGCGCGGGCACGCGACCGGCTACTTCAAGCCATATGGAACCATGCCGGTCACAGTGAACGGCATTGTCACCGACGAGGACGCTTTCTACATCACGCGCAACGCGTCAGCTGCGGCCTCCATCGAGATGGTTTGCGGCGTCGTGGAAACCCGCGCGTTCGTCGAAGGGACCCTCGATGACGACCCCGGGGACCTCAGCGAGCGCGTGACGGCCGCTTTTGCCGCGGCCTCGCGCAACGCCACGGTCATGGTCGTAGAGGGCACAAGCTCGCTGGCGCAGGCGCGCACCGTTGGCCTGAATCTCTGCCCGATGGCCGAGCTCCTCGATGCTCAAGTACTGCTTGTGGACCGGCCACAAGGGCTGGATCTGCCTGACAACGTGCTGTGGGCCTCCGACTGCCTTGGCGAACGTCTCCTTGGCGTCGTATTCAACGCGGTGTCTGAATCGCACTTCGACTTCATTGCCGAGGACGTCACCCGTTTTCTCACAGGCCGAGGAGTACCCGTCCTTGGAACACTGCGGCGCGACCCGCTGCTTTCGTCGGTCACAGTCGCCGAGATCGTGGAGGCCCTCGGTGGCATGGTGCTTTGCGCCGAGAGCGCCCTTGCCGAGCCCGTCGAGACCTTCATGGTCGGTGCCATGGGGCAGGAGAAGGCGCTCAGGTTCTTCCGCCGCAAGGCCCGCAAGGCGGTCATCACCGGCGGCGACCGCCCCGACGTGCAGCTTGCAGCCCTGGAGACGGACACGCGCTGCATCGTGCTTACCGGGAATCTTCCCCCTAGCTCGCTCGTGCTGGCGCGTGCAGAGGAGCTGGGTGTGCCGATGGTCCTGGTAGGTATGGACACGCTCTCCGCCGTCGAGACGATGGAGTCTTTGCTGGGGCGTGTCCACCTTCATGATGTGGTGAAGGCTGATAGAATACGCGAGATGTTCTGCTCAGCGGTCGACGTCGACAAGCTCGTGCACCAGATCGTTGAGTAGCCGAAACGATTCACTCAACACGGGAGAAGACATGGTCGAGCGGCGCACGGCGCGAGTGTGCGTTGATGTCATGGGCGGGGACCACGCTCCCGACAAGATCCTCGAAGGCGTGGACGATGCACTGGCTGTCGATCCCGACCTCGTTGTCGTGCTGACGGGCGATGTGGGAATCGTTGGCCCCTTCGCCTCATCACGCGATCGTGTCGAGGCGCACCCGACCACCGAGGTTATCGCGATGGACGAGCACCCGGCCAACTCCGTACGTGCGAAGAAGGACTCGTCGGTCGTGGTCGGGTGTCGGCTCGTGCGCGACGGCGAGGCCGACGCCTTCTTCTCGGCAGGTTCCACCGGAGCCTGCATGGCAGCAGCGACCCTCGTCATGGGGCGGATTCGCGGTGTCTCCCGGCCGGCGATCGCGACGGTCATTCCTACCGGAGGGACTCCCACGGTCTTGCTTGATGTCGGCGCCAATGCCGACTGCAAGGCGGAGAATCTTCTCCAGTTCGCGCACATGGGCAGCGCATACGCTACAACCGTTCTCGGACTTGAATCGCCGCGGGTAGGACTGCTCAATATCGGCGAGGAGGCCACGAAGGGCTCGCTGCTGGCTCAGGAGGCACATGCTCTCATGGCTGAGTCGGTCGGAGGCTTCGCGGGCAACATCGAAGGGCGCGATGTCACGACCGGTGTCGTCGATGTCATCGTCACCGACGGGTTCACCGGCAACATCGCGCTCAAACTGCTCGAAGGGCTGTCCCGGACGCTCCTTGGCGAAGTGAAGGCCGCGATGACGTCGGGCGTGCTGAACTCACTTGCAGCGGCCGTGCTGAAGCCCTCGTTGCAGGCGCTCAGGGACGAGCTTGACCCGGACACGTATGGCGGAGCTCCGCTGCTCGGGGTCAACGGTATATGCATCATCGGCCACGGAAGCTCCGGCGCACGCGCGGTCGCGTCCGCCATCCGCGTCGCAGCGCAGGCGGCGCGCGGAGGGCTCACGGAACGGATCGCCGGAGCGATAACAGGACCGTCCTGATGCCCTTTCGTAGCGTTGCGTGCATGTGTACACTACTCGGACATCCAGCCCCCGGCCTTCGACATCCAAGGAGACCTACTCAGTCATGACCCGTTATGCCGAGATCATCGGCGTCGGCTCGTACCTGCCGGACAGGCGGCTCACGAACTCCGACCTCGAGCACATGGTTGACACTTCCGACGATTGGATCGTCAGCCGCACGGGCATCCGCGAGCGGCGTATTGTGGCAGACGGCCAGGCGACCTCGCATCTTGCGACCGAGGCGGCCGCAAGAGCGCTATCCGACTCCGGGGTTGCTCCGGCTGCAGTGGACCTTCTGATCGTCGGTACATCGACTCCCGACATGCTCATGCCATCCACCGCGTGTCTCGTCCAGGCCCGGCTTGGTATGACCTGCGCGGCTTTCGACGTCAACGCCGCCTGCACTGGATTCGTCTATGCGCTCAGCGCCGGTGTCTCGGCAATCGAGTCAGGGCGCGCGAAGATCGTGCTCGTCGTCGGCGCGGACGCTCTCACACGTTTCGTGGACTTCACCGACAGGGGCACGTGCGTCCTCTTCGGTGATGGTGCCGGAGCGGTCGTACTGAGCGCGGGCGACGACCCGGGTGTTCTTGGAATAGTGCTTGGCGCAGACGGGGAAGGGGCGGATCTCCTCACTATCCCCGCGGGCGGTAGTGCCGCACCGGCGACTTGCGAGCGTGTCGAGGCTCACGAGACTACGATTCAGATGAACGGCAACGAGGTCTTCAAGTTTGCCGTGCGTGCGATTCCGGCGGTGACGAACGAGGCGCTTGCGGCTTCCGGACTCAGTGTCGACGACCTGTCGTGGCTGGTCCCACATCAGGCCAACCAGCGCATAATCTCGACGATCGCCGAGCGTCTCGGCATTCCGGAATCTCGCGTGTTCTCAAACGTCGAGGGCACAGGCAACACGTCGGCGGCCTCGATACCGTTGGCCCTCGACGACATGTATACTTGCGGGCATCTTGCGCCCGGTGACGTGGTCGCCCTTGTCGGCTTCGGAGCCGGTCTCACCTGGGGCGCGGCCATCGTACGCTGGACCAAGGCATCACCGAACAAGGAGGCGTAGATGGCCCTGCACACCCGGCTCACAGAGCTGCTGGGCATCGAGTATCCGATCATCCAGGGCGGCATGGCGTGGACGGCAACGGCGGAGCTTGCGTCTGCGGTCAGCAACGCCGGCGGACTCGGGATCATCGGCGCAGGCCACATGCCGACGGACGCCCTTCGCGAGCAGGTCCGCATGACCAAGGCCGCGACAGACAGGCCTTTCGGCGTCAACCTGATGCTCCTTACGCCTCATATCGACGAACTCGTGCAGGTCGTGCTCGACGAGAACGTTCCCGTCGTGACTACCGGCGCGGGCAATCCCGCGCCCTACATGACTTCCCTCAAGGAGCACGGCATCAAGGTGCTGCCGATCGCTCCGTCGACCGCACTCGCCAAGCGCCTTGAGCGCGTTGGAGCCGACGCGATCATAGGGGAGGGCATGGAGGCGGGCGGCCACATCGGTGAGCTGACCACGATGGTCCTGACTCCGCAGCTGGTCGACGCGCTGGATGTTCCTGTCGTGGCAGCTGGCGGAATCGCCGACGGCAGGGGAGTTGCCGCGGTATTCGCCCTGGGCGCCGAAGGTGTCCAGGTAGGCACGAGGTTCATGTGCGCCACGGAGTGCACCATTCACGACTCGGTCAAGGAACGCATCATCAAGGCCAAAGACCGCGACACGACCGTGACCGGCTACTCGACAGGCCATCCCGTGCGCGTCCTCAAGAACAGACTCTCGAAGATGATCGAGGAGCTCGATCGCGCTAGCAAGGTCGACGAGATCGAAGCGCTTGGGAGCGGCAAGCTTGCACTCGCGATGCGGGAAGGCGACCTGCAAATGGGGAGTCTCATGGCCGGCCAGTGCGCGTCGATGGTCGATGACATAATGCCTGCCGAGGAGATCATCCTCACGATGATCGCTGAGGCCGAAGAAGTCATGAGGCGCATGGGCGCCCTTCCTCGGTAGGGAGATCGGATGACCTTCGTTCGCACGGCGTTCGTCTTCCCTGGCCAGGGGTCTCAGCGGGCCGGGATGCTCGACGCCGTCCCGGAGAACGACGCGCTCGAGCGGCTGCTTGACGCCGCGGAAGCATTGTCCGGTCTGGAGCTGCGCACGATTGCGCGTCTCGGGCAGGCCGAGGAACTCGCCGACACTCGTGTCGCCCAGCCGCTGCTGTACCTGACCGACTGGGCCTGGGCGGTCGCTCTTCTCGAATCCCAAGTGGTCCCGGAACTGCTCGCCGGTCACAGCCTCGGGGAGCTTGCTGCTCTCGCGATAGGTGGCGTCGTATCAGTTGAGGCCGGTCTGGAGCTCGTCATCGAACGCTCGAAGCTCATGGCGACTACCGCTGCGTCGGCGCCTGGAACGATGGCCGCCGTCCTTGGCGTGTCTGCCGACGTCATCGCCGACACCCTGGCCACCGTCGATCAAGTGTGGGTCGCGAACGACAACTCGCCGAGTCAGGTGGTCATCTCCGGCTCGCACGAGGGTGTCGAAGCGGCGACCCTGCGGCTCTTGGACGTCGGCGCCCGGCGTGTCGTTCCTCTCAATGTCGCCGGCCCCTTCCACTCGCCGATGATGGAGCCCGCGCGCGCGGCCTTCGCCGAGATCCTCGTCGAGACCGAGTTCAAGAACGCCACGATCCCGGTGCTTCAGAACACGGACCCCTCTCCGGCCACCGATGGCCAGGCGATCCGCGAGCGACTCACCGGCCAGATCACGGCTCCTGTACGCTGGACCGAGACCATGCAGGCGTTGGTCGCGGACGGACCCACCGTCGTTGTCGAGGCCGGACCGGGCTCGGTCCTCAAGGGTCTCGTTCGGAACTATGAGTCCCTCTCGGCCGTGTCTGTGGAAGAATCCGGTATCGAACGAGTCGTCGAGGAGGTTTCCTGATGGCGGATCTCACAGGCAAGGTGGCCTTGGTCACCGGCGCTTCACGAGGCATCGGTGCCGCGATCGCCCTTCGTCTGGCCAAGGAAGGTGCCACCGTTGCGGTGAACTACGCGGGCAACGCCGAAGCCGCGGCGAGTGTCGTTGAGAGAATCGTAGCCGGTGGGGGTCGCGCTGTGGCGTTTCAAGCCGACGTGAGCGACCCTGCGGCTTCCACGGCACTGGTCGAAGACGTGATCGGACAACTCGGGGGCCTCGACATCGTTGTCAACAACGCCGGAATCGCCCGCGACGGACTCCTGGTCCGGATGAGCGACGATGATTGGCGCACCGTCATCGACACCAATCTCGGAGGCGTGTTCGGTGTCTGTCGCGCCGCCGGGAGGCACCTGATGAAGCAGCGCTCCGGTTCCATCGTGAACATCACGTCCGTCATCGGCCTTGTCGGAAACGCAGGTCAGGTGAACTATGCCGCTGCGAAGGCAGGCGTTATCGGACTCACCAAGTCCGTGGCTCGCGAGCTCGCCAGCCGGGGTGTCCGAGCCAACGCAGTCGCTCCAGGCTTCATCGAGACTGACATGACCTCGGAGCTGCCCGAGGCTGTGCGCGACCTGGCCCGGAACCAGATTGCTCTGGGAGCGTTCGGCACTCCCGAGGACGTTGCCGCAGCCGTAGCGTTTCTCGCCTCCGATGACGCCCGATATGTCACCGGACAGGTCCTAGCTGTCGACGGGGGCATGACCTTCGTCTAAAGTGTCCCGCGAACGCAATACGACAAACGCCCGACGGGAAGGAGGTGTTCGTTTCCATGGAACACGAGGAGATCTTCGACAAGGTGAAGGACGTCATCGTCGAGCAACTCAACGTGGACGAGGCAGACGTCAACGAGGATTCGTCGTTCGTTGATGACCTTGGTGCCGACTCGCTCGACATCGTGGAGCTTGTCATGGCACTCGAGGAGAGCTTCGGTGTCTCGATCCCTGACGAGGAGGCCGAGTCCATCAAGACCGTCGGCGATGCCGTCAACTACATCGTCGCGAACGCATAGTTCGAATGTCGCAGGCGTCAGGCGGGCCGGTCTGGCTTCGCCTGACGCCTGTCTCACAGGAAGGTCCTATCCACGTGGAGATGCCGCATCTCACCATAGGGAATCAGACGGCGCGACTGCCCATCATCCAGGGCGGGATGGCCGTCAGGATATCCATGGCTCCGCTTGCTTCAGCAGTCGCCGAGGCCGGCGGGATCGGGCTGATCGCCGGTTCCGGGCTGGACGTCGATGAACTGCGCGAGGAGATACGCGCCGCGCGGGCCGCGACAAACGGCGTCATCGGCGTCAACATCATGGTTGCCGTCCGCAAGTTCAGAGACCTGGTTCAGGCCGCTCTCGCCGAAGGTATCGACCTTGTGGTCGCCGGCGCGGGCTTCTCCCGAGACGTCTTCTCGTGGTGTGCCGAAGCCGACGTTCCGATGGTTCCCATCGTCGGATCGGAGCGAGTCGCCAAGCTATCCCAACGCTTCGGCGCCTCGGCAGTCATCGTCGAGGGAGTCGAAGCCGGCGGGCACCTTGGCACCGACGAACCCCTCAAGCAGCTGCTTCCAAGGATTCTCGACTCCGTGACGATTCCAGTCATCGGCGCGGGGGGTATCGCAGACGGGGCCGACATCAAGGAGATCCTCGACATGGGTGCTGCGGGAGTCCAGATGGGGTCGCGTTTCGCGGCGACCCGGGAGTCCTCGGCAAGTGATGCATTCAAGCAGCTCTACGTGGATGCCGGCGATGACGACATCGTTATCGTCAAGAGTCCGGTCGGCCTTCCCGGGCGTGCGATTCGGAGCACGTTCACACGCCGCCTCGAAAGGGGGGACTATCCCCGCATCGAGAAGTGTATTGTCTGCCTCAAGGACTGCGGCAAGGACTACTGCATCATCGACAAGCTCGTCAAAGCGCAGCAGGGCGACATGGAGGACGGACTCATCTTCGCCGGGACGACGGCTGCGCGCGTGCACGACATCCCCGCGGTCTCCGAGCTGATGGACAGGCTCGTCACGCAGTGGAAGGCCGCGACCGAAGGAGCGAACTGATGAGAAGAGTCGCCGTCACCGGACTCGGCGCTGTCTCACCTCTTGGAGTCGGTGTCGCCGCGACCTGGGAGGGAATCGCGGCAGGCCGTAGCGGGATAGGTCCTGTCACGGAGTTCGATGTCTCCGAATACGCTACTCAGTTCGCCGGCACCGTAGACGGGTGGGACCCCACGGTATTCATCGACGCCAAGGAGTCCCGTCGCATGTCCCGCTTCCAGCAGTTCGCGGTCAAGGCCGCCGATGAGGCGGTTGCCGATGCCGGACTCGTCATCGACGACAGCAACGCCGACCGGGTCGGCGTGATCGTCGGTTCGGGCATCGGTGGTCTGTACACCATGGAGGAGCAGTCTCGCGTACTGCACGAGCGCGGTCCGAAGAAGATCAGCCCGTTCCTCGTCCCGATGATGATCGTCGACCTTGCGGCGGGTCACATCTCCATCCGTCTCGGCGCTCGCGGCGTCAACTACGCTCCCGTCTCTGCGTGTTCGACCGGCAACCACGCCATCGGCGAGGCGGGAGAGGCCATCCGCCGAGGACAGGCCGACGTAGTCATCGCCGGCGGCTTCGACTGCGGTGTCACGCCCCTGGGTATGGCCGGCTTCTGCGCGGCTCGCGCGCTGTCCACCCGCAACGACGACCCGCAGGGCGCGTCGCGGCCGTTCGACTCCGGTCGCGATGGTTTCGTGATGGGCGAGGGCGGCGGCATTCTCGTCCTTGAAGACATGGACATGGCCCTCGCGCGCGGAGCTCGCGTATACGCCGAACTCGTCGGCTATGGAGCAACGGCGGATGCCTACCACATCACTGCACCGGCACCCGATGGCAACGGCGCATGTCGCGCGATGCTGCACGCACTCGACCAGTCCGGGCTTGCCGCCGGCGATATCGGCTACATCAACGCACACGGAACATCGACTCAGCTCGGAGACCTCGCCGAAACAGGCGCGATCAAGGAGGTGTTCGGCAGCGACGCCCCTCCGGTGTCTTCAACGAAATCGATGACGGGACATCTGCTGGGTGGAGCCGGCGCTCTCGAAGCTGTGATATCCGTTCAGGCGCTCGTCAACGAGATGCTGCCACCGACGATCAACCTCACCGATCCTGACCCCGGCTGTGATCTCGACTACGTCCCGAATGTCGCCCGGAATACGCGCATCGATGCCCTGATGAGCAACTCGTTCGGGTTCGGGGGCCACAACGCGACACTCGTCTTCGCAAGACCATGACGCGTCCCGTCAACGGACGCCCGCTCGATGAGCGCCTTTCCGAAGCCCAGCACATCATTGGACACAGCTTCTCCGATCCCGGACTACTTGAGCTCGCGCTTACTCATCCGTCGTTCAGCGATGAACCTCACGCCACCCACGACTACGAGCGCCTGGAGTTCCTTGGCGATGCCGTACTGGGTCTTGTCATCGTCGAAGCCATCTACGCGCGTTCTCCGGAGATGCCCGAAGGCGCCATGACGAAGCTCAAGGTCTCGCTGGTAGCCGGGACAACGCTCGCAGCAACAGCACGCGAGCTCGGGCTCGCAGATCTGCTTCTCCTCGGGGACAGCGAGATCGGGACAGGCGGGCGGGGTATGGCCTCGGCCCTGGAGAACGTCTTCGAGGCCACCTGCGGCGCGCTCTATCTCGACGGCGGTCTCGATACCGCCCGGGAGTTCATCCTTGGCGTGCTCGGCGATCGCATCGAGGAGAGCTCGATCGAGTCGCTCGAGCATCCCAAATCGCGACTTCAGGAGATCACACAGGCACACGGCAAAGCCCCCGAGTACCGCATCGTGGCCGAGGAAGGCCCTCCCCACGACCGCTCGTTCGTGGCCACCGTTCTGATCGACGGACGTCCCCTGGGCTCCGGATCGGGCCATTCCAAGAAGGAGGCCGAGATGAACGCAGCGCGTGAGGCCCTCGGCCAGTTCGAAAGCTCCTGAACCAGCGCCTTCTTCCCGCTCCGCATGGTTCCGCTGTGGTAGAATCCAGCTCGTTTCCGCACGCCGTCGGGCGTGTGGGTTCCGTGTCGCAGATCGCCTGTCGGAGAGAGCCTGATTGCACCTCAAGTCGCTCATACTCAAAGGCTTCAAGTCCTTCGCTGACAAGGGCGTCCTCGTGCTCGAACCCGGGGTCACCGTGGTCGTTGGACCCAACGGCTCGGGCAAGTCGAACATCTCCGACGCCGTGCTGTGGGTCCTTGGCGAACAGTCTGCCAAAGTACTCCGCGGTCAGGCGATGGAGGACGTCATCTTCGCCGGCTCCTCGGCCAGGCAGCCTGTCGGCGTGGCCGAGGTCGACCTCGTGCTCGACAACTCCGACGAGACGCTTCCGCTCGAGTTCACCGAGGTCACGATCACACGTCGGATGTATCGCAGCGGTGAGAGCGAGTACCTCGTCAACCAGTCGCCTTGCCGGCTCATGGACATCCACGAGTTGCTGCACGACTCGGGCCTCGGGCGCGGAACGCATTCCATCATCAGCCAGGGGCAGCTCGACGAGATTCTCAGCTCGCGCCCCGAGGATCGTCGCGCGCTCATCGAAGAGGCCGCCGGCGTACTCAAACACAAGAAGCGCCGCGAAAGGGCACTGCGCAAACTCACCGGCATGGACGCGCACCTCGAGCGCGCGAAGGACGTCGCGGGCGAGATCGATCGCCAGCTGCGACCGCTCCAGCGACAGGCGAACAGAGCACAGGAACACTCAGGACTCACCGGCGAGCTCAAGAAGCTCGAGGTCTCGCTCGCAGTCGACGACCTGCGTTCACTCCAAATCGCGTGGGACAACATCACCAAGCGCGAGAAGGAGCAGGACGCCGAGATCGACCTTGCCCGCTATCGCCTTGCCGAGAAGGAGCGGGAACTCGGCAAGTTCCAGTCGCTTCTCGAGGAAAAGGGGCTCTTCGTCGGCGATCTCGGCGAGCAGCGCCGTCGCCTGCAGTCGGTCCTCGAGCGTATCAACTCCGGCTTGCTGCTTCTCGAGGAGAAGGGCAAGAACCTCGTCGGGCGCCTGTCCGAGTTGCGGCAGAAACTTCACCACAGCGAAACGCGCTCTGTGGTCCGCACCGAGGAGCTCCAGCGCCTGGCCGAGGAACGCCAGGGCACCGATGCGCGACTCAAGGCGCTCTACAGCCAGCTCTCGGAACTGCGTCGCGAGACCGAATCCACCAAGAAGGAACGCATTGCGGCCGACCAGGACCTGGCACGCATCACCGGCGAGATCCGCCGCACCCGCAAGGAGACCGAGGATGCGCGGCTCGAGTTTTCCACGCTCGTTCACGACCTGTCCTCGGCCACGGTCGAGAGTGAGCTGCTCGCACAGCGCACTGATGCGCTCCGTGACGAGCGTGCGGCGGTAGCGAATACGCTTTCCGCGCGGCGGGCTCGCCTCGAGCAACTCGACTCGGGCCTCTCGCACCGTCGCAAGGAACGCGCGCTGGCCGACGCTGACGTCGACAAGCGGGTGCGTGTCCTGGAAAGCCGTCGTCGTGACCTGTCCGAGAGCCGCGAGGACCTCACGGCCGCGCGAGCCGAGATCCGAGGCCTCGAAGAGGTGGATCGCGCGTTCGCGACAGCCTCTCCCGGAATGGCATGGGCGCTGGCCAAGGCAAGCGAGCTCCCGGGTCTCATCGGCCCGCTTGCCGAGCGCATCTCCGTGGGTGCCGAGCACGAACGACTCGTGGAGCAGGTCCTCGGCTCAGATCTCTTCGCACTCCTCGTTCGGAACACCGATTCCGCTGCCCACATCGCACGGGCGCTTCGCACCGAGACCGAGGGCGACGCCACGCTCATCCCGATCGACGGCCTTCGCACTACCCGACCGCCTTCCGACACACTGCCCGGAGTCGCCCTCTCGTCGCTGGCCACATGCGATGACGAGCTCAGACCCGTTGTGGATGCCCTCCTTGGCGACATACGCCTTGTGGGGTCGCTTGAGGAGGCGCTGAGCGCTGCGTCGGCAGCTGACACAACGCGATTCGTAACACCTGCGGGAGAACTCGTCTGGCCTTCCGGCAAAATCACCGTTGGCGGTGTGGTAGCGGACAATGCCGGCGTGCTCGCGCGCAAGCGACGCCTCAATGAGCTGCGCGACGACGTCGAGTCGCTTACCGTCGCTGTTGGCGCGTCTGAAGCCGTTGTCGGCGAAGCCGAGGACGCTCTCGCCGCCGCTCAACAGGACGCGCTGGACATCGGACAGCTGCTGGCAAGCCTGGCCGGCGAGCACGCCTCGCTGCGTGAAGAGATCGGTCGTCTCGAGCAGTCGCTCACCGGAAGCGATCAAGAGGTGAATCGTCTTGCTACTCGCGAAAAGGAGATCGCTGATCGCTGCTCGAAGGATGAGCCTGCCCGTCGCACGCTTGGTGAGCGTATCGGTCGTCTTTCGGCCGACTCCGAGCGCCTGGAGGAAGAGGCGGCCACTGCACGCGAGACGCGCGACGCCCGATTCCGCGACGAAGCGGCCATCAACGAGCGTCTCTCGTCGTGCCAGGTGGATATCGCTACGGTCTCGGAGCGTGAGGTGCACCTCAAGCGACAGGTGTCGGCCATCACGTCGGAACTGGCTGAACTCGAACGCACCGTCGTGCAGTCCCGGGATACCGAAGAGGCTCTCGAACTGCTGCGCGAGCGCATAGAGCCGATCCACGACCTCTATGCCGCACTTCTCGAGCGCGCGGAGCATTGGGCCGTCAAGCTGCGTGACCGCGCACGTTTTGAGGCCGCAGACAGCGAGTCCCTGCGTTCGACGATCCACGAGGCACAGGATGCCGTGAGAGTCGTCCAGACCGAGATCGAGGGCCATTCCTCGGTAATGAGCGATCTGAGGGTAGAGAAGGGTCAGCTGGAGGTCCAGGTGAACGCTGCTGTGGCCCGCATCGTTCAGGAACTCGGGATCTCCATCGAGGTCGCCCTTGACTCGCCGCCGATCGAGGACCGGGATCGCACGCGGGACGCCGCACATCGACTGCGGAAACGTATCGAGAACATGGGACCCGTGAACCCCATCGCGATGCAGGAGTACGACTCCCTGAAGTCGCGGCGGGACTTCCTCACGGAGCAGATCGAAGACCTCGTCGGAAGCCGTCAGGCGCTTTCAAAGGTCGTCGCGGCGATCGACCGCAAGATCCGCGAGCGCTTCCTCGAGACGTTCGAGCAGGTAGACACGCACTTCCAGCACGTCTTCTCGGTGCTCTTCCCCGGTGGCCACGCCTCGCTGGCCCTTACCGAGCCGGACGACCCCGAGAACACCGGCGTAGAGGTCATCGCGCAGCCGCTCGGCAAGAAGCTCGCCAAGATGTCCCTCATGTCCGGGGGGGAGAAGTCGCTCACGGCACTCGCACTGCTCTTTGCGGTGTACCGCACCCGACCGTGCCCGTTCTACATCCTGGACGAGGTTGAAGCCGCACTCGACGACACGAACCTGCGACGCTTCATCGCGTTCGTCGACACCATGCGCGCTCACACCCAGTTCATCATCGTCACCCACCAGCGCCGGACCATGGAGATGGCCGACGTTCTCTACGGCGTATCGATGCAGGCCGACGGCGTCAGCAAGGTCGTGAGCCAGAAGCTCGATCGCTTACCGCAGCCGGAGGCCTCCGATGACCACGCCCTGGTATAGGCGCCTCAGCGACGGTCTCAGCAGAAGTCGCGAGCAGCTCGGTGGGCATCTCAACGTTCTTCTCCGTCGCGGGCCCGGTCTTGACGAGACCTTCTGGGAAGAGCTCGAAGACGCTCTCATCGGGTCTGACATGGGTGTCACCGCAGTTACCGAGATCGTCACCCGTCTCAAGGACTCCGCCGCACGCAAGGCGCTGCCCGATGCGCACGCCGTTCTCGATCACCTGGCCGAGGAACTCGCCGCCGAGTTCCCGCCCTACGAGGACTTCCTCGGCTCGTACCCCGCCACGGTCCTCGTCGTCGGCGTCAACGGCACCGGCAAGACGACCACCGTCGGCAAGCTTGCCAAGCAGACAGTCGACGCCGGGCACAGCGTTCTCCTTGGCTCGGCGGACACGTTTCGCGCTGCGGCGGTCGAGCAACTCGACGTCTGGGCTGAGCGCGCAGAGGTGCCCGTCGTTCGGCGAGACAGGGGATCGGACCCGGCGGCCGTGGCGTTCGAAACTGCGACGCAGGCTGCGGCTTCCGGCACGGACTTGACGCTGATCGATACGGCTGGTCGACTGCACACTTCCAAGGACTTGATGCGCGAGCTTCAGAAGGTCAAACGCGCCACCGAAAAGCAGAGTGCAGTTCCGGTGCGGGTGCTTCTCGTCATGGATGCGACGACAGGACAGAACGGACTGGTGCAGGCGCGGGAGTTCGACACTGCGCTGGATGTCGATGGCATCGTGCTCACCAAACTCGACGGCACTGCCAAGGGCGGCATCGCCGTGGCTATCGCACGCGAACTTCAGATCCCGATACTTAGAATCGGCGTTGGCGAGGGGATCGACGACCTCAGGCCCTTTGTCGCAGACCAGTTCGCCCGCGCGCTGTTCGGACACGAGTAGGCGTCGAACATGCCGCTTGAGTTCATGCGCGAAGGAAGCGCGTCGGATCGCCGGGCACTGTGGCTGGTGTTCCCGCTGTCGATTCTCCTCATAGCCGTTGTCTCGTGGTTCACCGTGCTGCACACGACCGCGATGGTTGACGGGCTCTCCATGTATCCGACGCTGCACGACCGGGACTACCTGCTCATCACCCAGGGCTACTCGCGCCCGGTCCGCGGCGACGTGATCGCCTTCAGTGCCAGCGCGGCACCGGAAGACGCCAGGAACGAGGTTCTCAAGCGCGTCGTGGCGGTTCCTGGAGACACTGTCGAAGTCCGATCGGGAGAAGCAATCGTCAATGGTGCACCGGAACGCGGATCATACTCCCTTCAGCTGTCCGCCGACGACGTGTCAACCGACGAGATCACGGTCCCCGAGGGTACCCTCTTCGTCCTTGGCGACAATCGTCCTGACTCGGTCGACAGCCGCTTCTTCGGCCCGGTCCCGCTCGATCTGGTGGTTGGAAAAGCCATCGCGGTATTCGCGCCGATCAACCGCGTGAGGTGGATTGACTGACGCGCTCGGCGCTACTAGCCTAGAAATTTCACGAAGCGCCTGACTTTCCTGCCTGAAACAGGCGACGGTGACCCTTTGAGCTGGGATAATGGGAGTTACAAGACCTCCATGACCCCACGCGAAAGGAACACC
>JAUXNU010000135.1 GCA_030682655.1 Actinomycetota bacterium
CGCCGCGGGTGAGATCGAGCATGCACGCGCTTGGGCGCGGTCCGCGGCCCGTACGGTCGCCGCATAGCGCCCCGGAGGCTTCGACGCATTGCCTATCGCGTCGTCGGCGACCTGCCAAGCGCGCCTCAGTCCGTGGCGAGCTCGAGTAGCTCCGCGACTTTCGCACGAAGTCCGTCGTTGTCGAACGGTTTGAGGATGTATGCGTCCGCGCCCATCTCGGCGCCGAGTTCGAGATCCGAAGGCATGCCGGCGGTGGTGAGCATGGCCACCTGCGTGTTCTCCATTCCCGGTGTCGAACGGATGTGCGCGAGCGTCTGGAATCCGTCAATCTCCGGCATCACGACGTCGAGCAGGACGACATCGGGGTGATGTTCCTCGATCAGGTCGAGTGCCATGGCACCATTCTCCGCCTCGATGACAGTGCACCCGAGCGGCTTGAGTGCCGTGGATGCCAGCAGACGGATGAATTTCGTGTCGTCGACGATGAGTACTATTCCGTTCGACATGTGCCCCCCAGCGAGTCTCGCAATAGACCTGTGCGACTGCGCAGGCTCCACTGTACCGCGACTGAACGCATGCGGCACACATAACGGACATGATTAATGCAGGTGAAAGCGTGGTTTCGTAGAAGTTTTCGTAGAAGCGAGCCCTAGGAGTCTGTTGGGGAATCGCAGCGCGGAATCGGGGGGCCCGACGAAGTTGGATCGTTTCTGAGGTCCTTGAACTCGCGAAGTTGGGCGCCGGACACTCCTGCGCGATGCGGAAGACCGTCGTCGGCGTCTCGTGGACGCGAAAAGCGGGTTCTGGCCCTGTTCAGGCGGGGTTTGGACGCGCTCCCGCCCGGTAGAGTTTCAGCATATTGCTGGTCAGGCACATCAGCCTCCACTCCCGGTCGACCGAAGCGAGTCCGCGAAAGCTGAAGCGACGGAAGCCGCGGGCCTCCTTGATCTGGCCGAAGACCGGTTCCACGATCGCCTTGCGCTTCCTGTAGATGGCCTCGCCGACCTCGCTCGCGAGCTTCTCGCGCATGGTGTCCGCGAGCGGTGTCCTGGTCCGTTTCTCGGGCGGTACGTAGCACTTCACATCGGCGAACCGCGGGTCGGAGAGGTTCGACTCGGAGAAGAAGCCCGCATCCGCCGTCACACTGTCGGGCAGTGCGCCCAGGTTGCTCTCGATCCCATCCAGCAGTGGCAGGAAGGCCAGCTTGTCGTTGGCCTGCTGCGTCACTGAGGCGGCCACGATGACCTGTGCTTCCTCGTCCACGGCCGCATGCGCGTTGTAGGCTTGGACGAATGAGCCGGTGGCACCGTCTTTCATGATGCGGGACTCCGGGTCGGTGAAGTTGCGCTGGTCCTTGTCGCGAGGTACGGCCGCTTCGGGGTCCGGGACGGCCGGGGGGCGACCGCCGAACTTCTTGCCCCGGTCCGCCTCCTTGCGTTCCCGCTCGGCGCAGCGCTCGCGGGCCGCCTCGGCCTCGGCTCGTGCCTCTTCCTTCGCCTTGGCTTCGAGCGCGGCCTTGGCCTCCCGGATCTTTGCCAGGCGGCTTTCGCGCCGTCGCAGCTCTTCGGGCAACTCGTCGCCCCTGGCGTCGCCGTATCTCGCGTCCTCCTGCGCATCGACGCGTTCGGCCTCCTCGAGCAGACGGGCGACCTCTCTGGCCAGTTCCTTCTCGGTCTTGCACATGCGCCCGTAGCTCATGGCCTTGTGCTTGGATGCGTTGGCCTTGACCTTCGTGCCGTCCAGCGCCACGTGTCCCAGCTTCACCAGCCCCGTCTCCCTGCACAGCACGAGTACCTGCACGAACAGGCCGGCAAGTGCTTTGAGATGGTGGCGGCGGAACTCGGAGACGGACGTGTGGTCGGGATGCCGATCGCCCGAGAGCACCCGGAAGGAAACGTCCTCCCAGCATGCCCGCTCGATCTTTCGCGAGGAGGGCTTGCCCACCGCATACGCGTAGAGCAGCAGCTTGGTCATCATGACCGGGTGATAGCCGGCGCGGCCGCGCATGTCATCCTTCTCGTAGGCGGAGAGGATGGCGGAGAGATCGAGGGAGTCAACGAGGTCGGAGATGAACCAGATGAGGTGTCCCTCGGGCACCCACTCCCGCATACTGGGGGGCAAGAGGTACTGCTGGTCGAGGTCGTATGGGAGGAACTCCCGCGCCATCGTATCGGCCTCCTCACTTGGTCGCCGACACAATTCTACCGGGCCATCCTCACCCGGGCCAGGGCGGGTCGGCTTTTTCCCCAACAGGCTCCTAGGAGCTTCTTCTCCTGCCTGGCGATGCACTCCAAGTATACGAGCGGAGAACCGGACACCTCTTGATCGTCGTCGGAATAGGAGCCCCTACCAGCGAATAGGTCGACCACATACCACGTTCGGTCTGCCCAGACGCGCTGTTTCGGCGCGTTCCAGATGGTGGTCCAGCGGCTGAAGTAGTCGCGCAGAAGACGTAGTTTCGCCTTCGTGTGCGGTCGGTTGGTTATGTCCCACGGGTCGTCACCCCGCCTGCGTGCTGCCCTTGCCC
>JAUXNU010000136.1 GCA_030682655.1 Actinomycetota bacterium
GTCACTCATCTGAGTGACCGCTGCACGACGCCTCACGCTGCTGCTGCAGCTCCCTCACGCGTTTCAATCCTCGGTCACTCAGCTGAGTGACCGCTGCTGGCCTTGAACTGGGTTCTCGGCCCATTCAAGGCATTCGTGAGACTTGTGTTCCTCGGAGCGGCATGACATCTAGGTTGGGCACTGGGCGCGAACCCCGTGCTCAAGAACTCCGCACTTGTGGTTCGCGCCGAACTCATAGAACCAGTGGTCCATCTGGATCATAGTACGGGTCACGCCCAGCTGCGATGATTGCATTCGCGCGAGGGTCGGCAAGCCGATAGATGCGCAAGCTATCGGACTCATCGTCGATTTCGTCGGTCAAGCGGTGAACCAGCCGCTGCAGCTGTGTGCTATCCACCCTGCACTCAAAGACGGATAGCTGAACGCGCTGTCCGCAACCCTCGCAGGCCTTGGCGACACGCCTCAGACGCCGCCTGCCAGCCTTGTCCTGAGTATTCACGTCATATGTGACGAGTATGTTCACGTCACCCTCCGTGGATGTACGGCGGATACTCCGAGATGTCGCCCCGCAGCCACCGGGCGAGTAGACGCGCCTGGAGATGCGTGACATAGCCGAACGGCACCCTCTTCTTGAGAAGCGCATGCGTGACCAGTTCGCGCTTGCGGGTTTGGTAGGCGTGCAACACGAGTCGTCTACCCTCTTCGTTGAGCAAGACGCTTCCTCCCACCTCATCTCTCGCGTCAAAGTGATCGGGCCTGAGCTGTCTTCGGTTGATCAGGGTGAGCACGAGTCTGTCGGCCAGGCACGATCGAAGCTCCTCGGCAAGGTCCAGGGCAAGCGAAGCCCGGCCCGGCCTCAGGCCATGAAGCATGCCGACTTGAGGGTCAAGGCCCACACCCTCTAGTGCCGCAACAACATCACTAACTAGAAGAGCGTAGACGAAGGAAAGTGACGCATTCACCCGATCCCTCGGGGGCCGACGCGACCGTAGCGCAAATGCGAACTCATCGCGTTCAACTGTGAGCAGGTCCGCGAATGCGCCAAAGTACTCGCGTGCCGCGTCTCCTTCACAACCTCGAATCGCATCGAGAGAGGCCGCTGATGAGAGTGACTCAAGTGCGCGTGCAAGATTCCCTGCGGCTTCGATCAGCCGCTTCTTTGCTGCATCCATGCGAGCGTCCCGAGCACCCCGAAGCAGGGTCCGGCGACTGTTGCGGATCTTGCCCACTACTATCTTGCGAGCCACTGTCATCCTGGTTGCAGTCTCTTCGTGGGCCCTGTACTGAGCGAGTCTCAACAGGACGTTTCCAGAGGTGGGCCCTACGACTCTGCACATGAATCGCCCGGCGTAGTCCAGGAACACGACTTGCCTGCCCTCGGCAACGCAGCGTTGCATCGCGCGGGAAGTGATAGTGCAGTTCCCGAACAGCACAACGGACTCCAGGTGCTGTAGCGGAACCTGGATGAGCTTCTCGTCGTCCACTTCAACGCGAAGCGTGTCGTGGTCAAGTCGCACGCGAGCGCTGTCCCTTTGGACGAACAGGGTATTGAGACACGTCGTCGCCATACCTACTCACCGCCCTCAACGAGTCCCTCTATGCTCCAATCTTGAGCAGTCGAGATGAGCTCTGGAGAACATGCCTCTTCGAGGGAACAGGACGTGCACCTGCCATCTGCGACCGGCGGCGGCGTGACGCCGCTGCGCTGCAAGACCCTGATTTCGTCGACAACGGTCGCTGTTGCGCGACGGAGATTATCGTCGAAGTTGACTTCACGCCAGCGTCGTGACGCGTGGTAGAAGATCGACCCCTGCGCAATCGGAACCGAGAGCATCTCCTCAAGACAGAGCGCCTGCGCACATAATTGCAGGTCATCGTGTAGCTTCGCTCGCCTTGCACCGCGCTTGTACTCCACGGGCCAGACTGTGCCATCCCCAAGGAACTCGATGGCATCTGCCTTCCCCACCAATCCAAACCGCTCGGACCACAAGGGCGCAGCGTACTCGACTCGCACGCCATTATGTAGAGACGTATGCGCAGAATCGACGCGCTCGTGTATGCGGTCTCCGCTCAGCGTCTGGGCGTTCTCTCGAAACGTCTGCTCGATGTGAATGAGCGCAAACTGGCGAGGGCAGTATGAGTAATGCTCAATGGCGGAGATGAGAACCAGGTCCTCCTCGGCGTACATGTTGGGAATCACCCCACAAGTCGCGTCAAGACTGCCCCGCCGGGAGCAGCGGCTTCATCAATCGTGACGGCGTAATCCGAGAAGGCGCGAGGGATCTCGTTTGCGCCGCTCCGATCCACGGACACTAAGGAAGCGTCAAACAACAACTGAGCGGTTGCGGGGATGGATCACATAGTTCCATTCGGGATGGAACTCATCTCGGGTGAGGTTGACTGTCGCCAGTTGGGCGTCTGAGACCCTGACGCCGCGTTGGTAGGAGCGCTCGTC
>JAUXNU010000137.1 GCA_030682655.1 Actinomycetota bacterium
CATCACGACGATCCACACCGCTCCGGCAAGCCAGGAGTGCGTCGACTGCCACGAGACGGCCGACGTCCGCACCATCCACGGCGCGACCCAGGCCGCCTCGTGCGTGGTCTGCCACGACGGGCGCACGCTGCCCGCGACGACCCAGTGCACGAACTGCCACGCCTACTCGCCGGTCGACACGAAGCACTACCCGACCGCACCGCATCTGGCGGTCACCGCTTCGGGCTGCAGCAACTGTCACAGCCTCGACCTCAAGACAGAGCACTTCAAGTCCTCGGCAGGGCCGGTCTCATGCGTCCAGTGCCACGAGACCTACGTGGACGCCTTCACGGCACCTTGGGACAAGAGCTGTGAGAAGTGCCATCCGACGAAGCACGGACAGCAGCAGAACAAACACCGATCCACGCGCACCGACTGCGCCGGAAGCGGATGCCACGTCGTCACCGATGTGGCAGCAATACACAGCGCTCTGGCGGATGGCGGGTGCAGCGCGTGCCACAAGAGCGCGACCTCGCCTGCCACGACGACCGACTGCGGAGCTGCCGGATGTCATCCGACCGCCACTCCGGGACACCACGAGTCACACAATGCAGCGACCTACAACCCGACAGGGTGCAAGGGCTGTCACTTCATGTACCTGGATGATGAGCACATCAAGCTCGGGATGACCTGCGACACGTGCCACAAGTCCACGAACACGCTCGTGAAGAGCGCAATCGCGAACCGCGACCGAAAGTGCCTCACTTGCCATCCGACCTCGCCGCACAACCAGCGCCAGGCCTACGAATTCGCTCCCGGCAATGCGTCGATGCACAGGGTGAGCGCTGACCTGCCCGGCATGCGGTCGACCTTCTACGTGAATGGCGGGACGTACACCTGGTCGCTCCCGCCTGCGAGTAGTTTCCTCAAGACGGGCTACGCGATCAACTCGATGGTCACGTGCGACTCTTGCCACACATACAGCGGCGCAGACGGACCGCACGGCGCTGCGATGAAGGTGAACATCGACCCTGCTTATCCCACTGTTTGGACGAGTTCAAAGCTCACGCGCTCAGGCAATGGCATGAACCCGTCGACGATCATCTGTGCCAAGTGCCATACGAACCTGGGCAGCTCAAATGGCGTCCACAACGACGGCCATCACGCGGGCGACTACTGCAATTCCTGCCACGTGAGCATCCCGCACGGCTGGGGCCGCCCACGGCTTATCGGCTACACGACCGACCCGGCTCCCTACAAGGCCCGGTCCGGCGGACTGATTGCCATGAAGCTCAAGAACTACTCGTACTCGTCGGGTTGGAACGAGAGTGACTGCTACGCGGGTTGCGACGACCACGAGAAGACGGTCAGTCCCATCTGGCCGAATTCCGGCACCGGGACTCCTCCTCCCACGACGGGCACTGTGACCGGGCGCATCACGGATGCAGCCACCGGTGCGAACCTGTCCGGAGCAAGCGTGTCGCTCTCTAGCGGAGCCACGGGCACAAGCGGCAGCGATGGCATGTACACGCTCACGAACGTCATTGCGGGCACGTACACCATGACCGTCAGCAAGAGCGGCTACGCTACGAAGACGCAGAGCATCACGGTGAACGTCGGCCAGACGACTACCGCCAACGTTGCTCTGACTACGAGTGCTTCCGGTGGGAATCTTGCCCTCGGCAAGACGTTCACAGCTTCACGCTTCGAGAGCTCGACCTACGCCCCGAACAAGGCCGGAGATGGTGACTCGGCAACGTACTGGTGGTCCAGGCGCGACGGCAAGAAGGACGACACCGAATGGCTGCGGGTCGATCTTGGTTCTAGCCTGAGCGTCTCGAGCGCCGAGATCCAGTGGTTCGGCGACTACTTTGCCAAGGAGTTCCGCGTCCACACCTCGACGGACGGTTCCACTTGGGTGAAGGTCTACGAGACGAGTTCGGGCTCGAGCGGCACGAAGACCGTCACGTTCAGCTCGCGTATGGCGCGGTATGTGAGAGTTGAGTGCCGTCGGACCGGCAACGATCGCGACACCGGATATGGTATCGCGGAGCTGCGGGTCTTCAAGTAGGGCGATAGGTCAACGGTAGGAGGGCTTCCCTGCCTCTTGCACGAACGTGGGGTCGGCAGCAGTTGTCGGCCCCACGTGACGTTTGCAGGGTTCTCTCGCCGACTCCGTGGCATCTCGGGCTTCCGTTTCGGCTCGTCCGAAGCCGCTGTTCTTGTCTTAATGCTGCTTCAACGAGCGGCTGCCGCATGATAGACTGAATGCGGCGTCCTCCGCGTCCGCGAAGCGAGGAATTGAGGCGGACGGCGCTTTGTGCTGGACCCAGGAGGAGCCCGGTCTTGACCGATCCGGAGGTCGTCATCGACGACATCGAAGCAATCATCGGCGATGATGCGCAAGGCGGCCGCAAGCGGCGCTCCAAGCGAACGCTGCTTCTGTTGCTCCTGCTTCTGCTCTGCGGGATAACGTCGATTCTCGACGTCTGGGTCGCGCGCGAACCCAACCGGGCGCGCTTCGTTACCCGCAACCTCGAATGCCTCCAGTGCCATACGGAGCTCATCCCTGACTTCTCCAAGTCCGCGGTGCACAACCCGTTCATGCTCAAGCAGTGCACGGTTTGTCACACTCCGCACGGCAAGGAGGTCGAGCGTACGACGCTCGCGGGGGCGTCCCGCACGTGGAAGCGCGCCCGCACGCTCATCGAATGGTTGCCGCTGAAATGGATCATCAGCGCATACGACAGTGTCGCCGGAGTGACGGACACGGATTCGGGCGGCGAGGTCATCGGGAAGCAGACCGAGCAGCTCAAGGACTCCGAGTCCCATCTCGTCGCACCCGAGACCGAGCTGTGCTGGATCTGCCATGGTGATCTGGGTCCGAAGCTCTCGATGTCCTACCAGCACGCGCCGTTCTCGGGCGGCTTCTGCACGGACTGCCACGACCCGCATGCCTCGGACTTCCGGGCTTTGCTCAATCAAGATGAGCGCGACTTGTGCGTCACCTGTCACCCGATAGGCCCCGAGCTCGCTCGCAAGCAGGTGCACCCACCTGTCGAAGGCAGGTTCTGCACGAACTGCCACGATCCCCACGCTTCGGACTGGCGCGGGATTCTCGTGGCGCGGCAGAGAGAGCTGTGCTTCCGCTGCCACCCGACGGTCGCGCTGCTCAGCCTCAAGGCCGTGCAGCACAACCCGTTCCTCTACGACAACTGCACGGGATGCCACGAGCCGCATGGCTCGGACTACATTCCGTTGCTCATCGCGAACCAACCCGGTCTCTGCTACATGTGCCATCCGGGGATACGGAACGACTTCCTCAAGAAGAGCCATCATCCGGTCGACACACTCAAGCTCAACTGCGCCGACTGCCACAACCCGCACGCGGCTGACTACAAGGCGCTGCTCATCGCCGAGGACAACAAGCTGTGCTACGTCTGTCACGCCGTGGCGATCAAGGCGACCTATGAGAAATCCGCGCACGTGGATACACTGTGTATCGAGTGCCATACGCCCCACGGCTCGGAGTTCGCTCCCATACTCCAGGAGCCGCATCCGGAACTCTGTTTCAACTGTCATCCGTGGGCTCGCAACAAGAACAACCACCCGTACCGCCCCGACCTCTACTACGACACCTACGCACGCAAGCGAATGACATGCGTGTCAACGTGCCATGATCCGCACGGAACGCTGTATCCAAAGATGATCCAGCTCCCGTACGGCGTGAAAGGGTATGGCCACGACAATCTGTGTCTCGCATGTCACAAGGGAGTCGGGAAGACATTCTGATCTGCAGCGACCATCTTGCACGTGTACCCCACGAAGGGTGTGACCCCGCGTGACCCGCATCTCGTTCGATGGTTGGAAGGATCCGGCCAGACGTTCCCGCTACGTCATCTGGACAGGCGTCAGCGTGCTCGTGCTCGCGGCGGTTGTTGTTGTCGCGCTCGGGGTGACCTCGACCTACTGGTTCTGCGCCAACGGTTGCCACAAGGTGCAGGACGACACGATCACCGCATACAATCGCTCGTCCCACTCGGAGATATCGTGCATGTCCTGCCACATGCCCGCGAATTCGGGGCCGGTGACGTTCCTGCTCCACAAGGCCACGGCGCTCGGTGAGCTGTATCTCACGGTGACTGGCGGCTACGAGCTCCCGCTCAACGGGGAGTCGGCCGTGGCGCTCGAGATGCCCTCGGCGCAGTGTACGCAGTGCCACAAGGAAGATCGCGTCGCTACGCCCTCGGCCGGGATCATCATCGACCACGCCGTTCACGCCGAGAACGAGGTCACGTGCACCATCTGCCACAACCGCGTCGCGCATCGCGAGGACTTCGATCTCGAACTCACTGACCCCAAGACGGGCGAGCCCAGCCGCAAGCACGACGACTTCATGGAGATGACAGCCTGCTTCCGCTGCCACAGCCTCGAGAAGGACGCCCGGGCGCCGGGTGCGTGCTTGGCGTGTCACTCGGCCGACTTCGAACTCAAGCCGGCGAACCACTTCGAGCCTGGCTTCTACCAGCTTGGCGGCGAATCCGAAGGTCACACGAAGCTTGCGAACGCGGCCCTTGCCGCAACCGGCGAACCCACGGCCACGGCCGAACCAACGGCGGCACCCGTTGCGCACGAGGAAGGTGAGCTGCCCACTGTCTCGAGCATCTTCTACTGCGAGACCTGCCACGCCAAGGAGTTCTGTACGAATTGCCATGGGCTCCCCATGCCACACCCGACGGACTTCAAAGAGGGCCACGGCGGATTGGGCAAGAGCAAGCCCAAAGTCTGTGCGAACTGTCATGCGACCGGCGGAGAGAGCACGCAGGGTCTCGAGTTCTGCAATTCCTGCCACCACCCCGAGAAAGACCCGCTCAGGTCGTGGATCAGCCAGCACTTCGTAGTCGTGCGAGAGAAGGGCGCCCAGTCTTGCTTCGATTGCCACAATCCGACATACTGCGCCGAATGCCACGTCAGGTCCATCCAGTAGGAGGGTTCGCCGTGATAGCGTCCGGTATCCTCTTCCGTGTCATGAATACCGAAAGGCCCTGCCATGTCTACTGACCCGCGCGAACGCCAGGTGCGGCGCCTGTTCTTTGCTGCGAGCGTCCTGATCATCATCGTGCTCGTGACCGTTGCGGCCGGCGCCTGGTACCTGCTTGCCGCGCGGGCTCCACGGACCCAACTCGAATCCGACCTCGTAGCGGCGCGCGCGGCGGTGCAGTCCAAGCCGCAGGACCCCATCGCGCACGAGGACATGTCGTTCGTCTACGTCCGCATGGGACGGCAGAGCTCGGCCATCGATGAAATGAAGACGGCCGTGAAACTCGCACCCGACAACCCTCGCATAAGGACGAATCTCGCCTTGCTGTACGGTCGCTACGAAATGCACGAGGAGGCGATTGCTGCCGCCAAGGACGCGATCAAGCTCTACGATCGGGCAGCGCCGGCCTACTTCGTCCTGGGGAAGAGCTACGAAGCCCTCGGAAACCTCACCGAGGCGCGCAAGGCACTCGAGCGGGCAGTCGAACTTGAGTCCGCCGACGCAGATTCCCGTTTCGCTCTCGGCCAGGTGCTTCTCGACCTGGGCAAGACCAAGGAAGCCGCCGAGCAGTTCAAGATCGTCAAATCGCAGGTGGCGGAGTATCCGGGCATCGATGAAGCGCTCGCCAAAGCCGGCGTCGAAGCTGCGGACACCGCCAAGTGACCATGAAGGAGCACAGCGTGTCGGATTTCGACGGAATAGGGACCATCGAACAGGATCGTGCCGCCGACGAGGACAAGCGTCTCAACAGGCAGCGTCGCGCCCTCCTTGCTGTTGTCGTTCTGCTGCTTCTGATCCTCTGCGGCACGATGTCGGTGTTCTTCTACCTCGCCCGCCCCATCCAGTCCGTCGATCAGCCTCCTGCCGAGGAGGGGTGGACCTTCAAGACGTCCATAACGTCGTGGGGAGCAGGACCGTCCGACCAGCTGCTAAAGCCCCAGGGAGCTGCATACGGCCCGAACGACGAACTGGTAGTCAGCGACTACAACGTGCGTCCGCGTATCCTGGTCTTCAAGAAGGGAGATAACGTTCCGGACCTCGTGTTCGGGGAGTTCGGCAGCGAGCCCGGGCAAATCGGTGGTTCGTGGTCCCTGGCGGTTGATTCGCAGGGAAACATCTACTCTGCGGACAACCGCAACTCACGTGTGCAGGTGTGGAACGCGCTCGGGGAGCGCTTGAGGGAGATTCCGGCGCGTCACCCACAGACCGTCCGAGTAGTGGACGACGCCCTGTACGTGGGCGAACAGGGATCGGTGGCAGTCTTCTCACTGGAAGGCGACTTGATCGATCGCTTCGGTGAGTTCGGACGCAAGGAAGGCCAGTTCGATCGCATATCCGGTCTCGACGTCGACGCCGATGGAAGTATCTACGTGGCGGACGGCCCGCTGAACCGTGTGCAGAAGCTCGACAAGGCCGGCAAAGTAGTCTGGGTTGCAGGTACTGTGCCGACGAGTATGAACGAACGCGAGCGCCTGTTCGACTTCGCAGCCGATGTGCGGCTTGCGGGAGACGGGAACCTCTATGTTCTCGAGGGCCTTCGCAGCCGCGTGGCCGTCGTCGATCCCAAGACCGGCAAGGTGCTCAGGACCCTTGGCGAGCGTGGGCAGGAAGACGGGCAACTACTGCAGCCCAAGCAGCTGGCGCTGGACTCCACGGGTCTGACCCTCGCGGTCACGGACACGTTCAACGACCGCGTGCAGATCGTATACCTGGGTTCAGAGTCTCTTCTCGACCGCCTTGCCGGGCCGCGCCGCGTGGGCGAGTGGCAATCGTGGTTCAGCCCGCTCACAGTATGCGGTATCCCGCTGGCCCTGATTCTTCTCATAATCATCCTCGTATTTGTGTCAGATCGTGTTGCACGTGCCCGGAGAGACGGGTACAATTCTGATGGAAGCTAAAGGCGCGGGGAAAGCGCCTTCGGCAAGGACTCATTGCTCGGCGCGTGAGCGCCGATAATAGCCATGAGTACATCAACGCGGAGGAGGTGAACTGCATGAGGAAATTTCTGTTCTTGGCCCTCGTGTTCGTTTTCGTGATGGCGTTTGCCGGCGTGGCTGTTGCCAACCCGGACAGCTGGAACCCACCCGGCCCGACCTACCGTGACCCGGTGACCACTGGTGCGTCGCCCGATTCGCCGCACGGCAGCTATGCCACGACGAACGACGAGTGCGAGATTTGTCACAGCCCCCACCAGGCCGGTACCGCTGGTAGCACGTACAAGTTGCTGCGCGGCAACAACGCCGCGTCTGCGTGCGACTACTGTCATGCCAACGGTGGCAAGGCCGGAAGCCCGTACATCGTCTATGTCGTTGGCGGCGTGAACAAGATCAACGACCTGAACGGGCACGAGATCGACGCGTATACCGGTGAGGTGCCGGACGA
This sequence comes from Actinomycetota bacterium, assembly GCA_030682655.1. Classification (NCBI taxonomy): domain Bacteria; kingdom Bacillati; phylum Actinomycetota; species Actinomycetota bacterium. The sequence goes on from JAUXNU010000137.1 coordinate 7,403, forward strand.
TCTCACCAACGGCGTCGACACGGTTATCGGGGCGACACTTGACTGCTTCGACTGCCACTCGGTCCACGGTGCGCGCACGCTCACCACCGCTCAGTTTGGCGGCAGCGTCAACGGTCTGACCGCACTTCAGCTGCCGACCGCCGCGATCCTCAAAAGGGCTCCGGGTGGGGGAGCTAATGCGACCAACATCAACGAGTGGTGCGATTCCTGCCACACGGCCAACCTGGTGACGGTCATCGACGGCATATCGCACTACATGGGTACCCGCGGTGCAGTCCTTTCCACTCGCGGCAACATCGAGCTGGCAACCGTCGACTCGGACGACTGTTCGGATTGCCATAATCCTGATGGCATTACGGGCGACGACTACGTCTGGCCCCACAACAGCCGTGGTGAGGGTCTGATGGAGTGGACGTCGGCTGGCGGCGGTCCGGGTGTGGGTACTCCTGTTACCCGCGCTACCATGGACGCCAACTGCCTTGCGTGTCACAGCGGCATCATCGGCAGCATCTACTAGGTCTTGCTCTGATATGTCGCATCTGTGGGGCCCCTCCTTGCGAGGGGCCCCACTCCTTGTGGCCTGTTGCGCACTCCGTTCGTGCCGAATCTCCGGCCGCTCGGGAGTGATAGAATCGCTCGACGCGTCAATCCGTTCGCCAATCCTCACGGGACGGTCGTGGTGGAGGACCGCCAACACGAAGAGCTCCCGGACGGGGAGCCCAACAGCATGAGTCTGTCATCGCCCCGGCGCCGCCGGTTGACGGTGGCTGCATACGCGCTTGTCGGCGTCCTGGCCCTTGTGCTCGTCGTCCTCGTTTCCGTCGGTATCGGCGGGGCAACCGGTGCCGGGTGCTCGTGGTGCCACCGCGAGCCCGCCCAGGTCACCGAGGAATCCTCCAGCGCGCATGCGGCCGTTGCCTGCGCGCGCTGCCACTCGTACGGCGCAACGGGCCGGGTCAGCCTGGGCGTGCACGGGATCAGCGCATCGGTGCCAGGTGTTGGCTCCTCGGCGGTTGGTCCGGTACGGCAGGGGGCCTGCCTGGACTGTCACAAGGACGTGCTCACACGTGTGTCCGAGGGAAATGGTCTGAGGATGGACCACCGGACGTGCGTTGGGCCGCACGAATCGTGCGCCGGCTGTCACGGAGGGTCGCTACACGAAGCACTCGGCGGTCCGCCGCGCGTCGTGACCATGGACGAGTGCCTGGTCTGCCACGTCTCGATCAACCGAACCGAAGGCTGCTCGCTGTGTCACGTCGGCCGCCGCGAGGACGCCGGGCTACCTACCCCGTGGAAGGTCACCCACGGCATGGAATGGGAGAAGACCCATGGTGCGGGGGATCTCAGCACGTGCCGCTATTGCCACTTCGAAAGCGATTCGTGCACGGGGTGTCACGTGGACATGCCACATCCCGATCGCTGGCCATCGCTCCACGGAAAGGGCGTGGACAAGGCCCGCGCCACGTGCACGCCGTGCCACCAGAACGCATTCTGCGACAGCTGCCATGGGATGGACATGCCGCACCCGGCTGACTGGCTCCCGACCCACCCCAAGCACACCGACGGATACGAAGATCCGTTGTGTACCCGCTGCCACTTACGGGAGGACTGCACGGCCTGCCACGTGGCGCACACGCATCCGGGCAACATTCGGGGCAAGGAGGGTGCGCGGTGAACCTCCAGGGCTTCGGGCTTAACGACCTTCTGAACACCGTCGTCAACGTGGTGCGAGATCCGACGGCCAACCTCACTGCCGCCGTGCTCCTGCTCGCTGCGCTGACCATCGTACTGCTGATTCTCGTGCTTCTTGCGCTCGCTGTGATCATGCGTCCGGCCAGGACCGAGCACGCTCCACTGATTCCTGCTGAGAGAAGCCCGGAGGACTTGCGAGGACTCCGTCACCGGCGCGATATCGTGGCCCTCGGCATCCTTGCTTCCGTGGCGGTCGGCCTCGGGATCGGGTACGTGCAGATCGTGCGCACGGGCGCGTGCTTGAGTTGCCACGCCTCGAGCGCGGACGTATCGACCTCGTGGAGCGAAGGCGCGCATGCAGGCGCGGAGTGTTGGGACTGCCATGGCGGGGGAACTATCGCCAACGGTCTAGTGGCGCGAATGGAGTATGTGCGCTGGGTACGCTCTCCAGTCGACCCGGCCAAGTCGACTCGCCGTGCGTCGGTGGTGGGCGCGGCGTGTTTGAGATGTCACGAGGATGTCCTTGGCGAGCTTGTCGAGACTACGGACCTCAAGATGAGCCACGCCGAGCCGTACGACGCCGGCTACGAGTGCACCGACTGCCACAATCAGGCCGGGCACGCCGTGCGCTTTCCTCGCAAGGGCTCGCGGATGGCCCTGTGCCTGGACTGCCACGACGGGAAGAAGGCGGACGCGACGTGCACCGTCTGTCACGTCACGGATGTCTCGCGAATCTCCGGAACGCCCCCGGAGCGTTTTCCGAAGGTCGAACTCGGCCCACCGACGGACTGTCGGGGGTGCCACTCCATCAAGACGTGCAACGACTGCCACGGTCTCGAGATGCCTCACCCGCGGCAGTTCGCTACGACGGGCGCCCACGCCAAGCAGGCGGGCTTCGAGAAGCAGCGCCTATGCACGAAGTGCCACGACATCAAGGGGTTCTGCAACAGGTGCCATCAGTTCGGCGAGGCGCACGGTGGAGCGTCCTGGCGCGCGGAGCATGGATCGCAGGCGAACGCGGTAGGGCGGGCATCGTGCATTGCGTGTCACCACAGATCGAAGGACTTCTGCGCGCTCTGCCACAAGTAGGTCGTGGCGCCCTGGCCGTTCAGCCTGCGTCAGGATGAGGCGCATCACGGTAAGGCTTCAGGCGTGCGTGGTACACTGACCTCCATTCAGCCGTGGACCCGCGGTTCTGCCTGCGCCGCATCCCATGGGACCCCACGTCGACAGAGAGTGCCTGGGTCTATGTCGCGCGTCGATCTTGTCCTGCTACACGCTCCTAGCGTCTATGATTTCCGCGAGACTTCGATCATGTTCGGACCCGTTTCGGACATGGTGCCGTCGACACCGATCTTCGAGATGTATCCGCTCGGCTTCACGACGATCGCCGAATACATGGAACGGCACGGTTTGCGCGTCCGCATCGTGAATCTCGCCGTGTTGATGCTCAACCGGCCCGATTATGACGTCGAAGCGGCTATTCGCGACATGAACCCGGTGGCGTTCGGGATCGACCTGCATTGGCTGCCGCACGCTCACGGGTCGATCGAGGTCGCCAAGATCGTCAAGAAGCTCCATCCGGACACCCCGGTGATCTTTGGCGGGCTTTCGGCATCGCATTTTCATGAGGAACTCGCGTCCTACGACTGCGTCGACTATGTCGTACGAGGTGACTCGACCGAGTACCCGATGGCCCGGCTCATGTTCGCGCTGAAGGGGAAGGGGCGCGTCGACGACATCCCCAACCTGACCTACACCACGCGCGACGGTTCAGTGGTCTCGACGCCGTTCAGCTGGGTGCCGGACGACATGAACGACATCTCGCTCGACTACTCTTTCAACATGAAGGCCGTCATCCGCTATCACGACATGATGGGCTTCGTTCCGTTTCGCGATTGGCTGCAGTACCCCGTCTGCGCGTCCCTGACCTGCCGCGGCTGCACGCACAACTGCGTGACCTGCGGCGGAAGCGCGTATGCGTTTCGCAACCACTTCGGTCGCGAGAAGGTGGCCTTCCGCGACCCGGAGTTGCTGGTGCGCGACATAGAGCACATCCAGCGCTACATCCCGGGTCCGATCTTCGTGCTCAACGACTTCCTTCAGGCGGGCCGGGACTACACGGCCGCGTTCATTCGCGGACTGTCCAAGATCAAGCTGCGTAACCCTATCGGGTTCGAGTTCTTCAAGCCCCCGCACGAGGAGTTCTACGAGTTCCTGAACGAGCACTTGCGCGACTACTCGGTCGAGATATCGGTCGAAAGCCACGACGACGCCGTGCGCGCTGCCTTTGGCAAGCATCACTACACGACTGCCCAGGTCGACGAGACCGTCGCCGCGGCGCTGCGCAACGGGTGCAGCCGGTTCGACCTGTACTTCATGACGGGCATCCCGACTCAGACCCCCGAGTCGGTTCTCGAGACGCCCGACTACATCGAGTCGCTCTATTCAAAGGTCGGCAACGATCCGCGGCTGCTGTGCTTCTCCTCGCCTATGGCTCCGTTTCTCGATCCGGGCTCGATGGTCTACGACAACCCCGAGAAGTACGGCTACCGGCTACTCGCCGACACTCTCGAGGAGCACCGTCAGCTGCTCGTGCAGCCGTCATGGCGCTACATCATGAACTACGAGAGTGAGACGCTCTCAAGGGCCGAGATGGTGGAGACGACCTACGAGGTCGGCATGCGCCTGAACCGCCTCAAAGGCAAGCTTGGCATCATAGAGCCGCAGGTTGCAGCCCGGACCGAGGAGCGAATATCGCAGGCGCGCGCCGCCATGGCCCGGATCGATGCCATCTTGGCCGAGGAATCGCCGGCACGAGACCGCAAGCTGGCTGCTCTGAAGACCGAGATAGACCGCCTCTCGGAATCCACGGTGTGCGAGAAGTCCGAGCTCAACTGGCCCGCGCACGTGAGCCCCTGGAATGTCTGGAACGTCGTTCTGTTGTGGCTGCATGAGGAACTCGCTAACCTGTTGAGACTGCGGCGGCCCGTGGCGGTCCTGCAGCCGACTGGCGAGACCTCGGAGGCCTGATGACCGAGTCCGGCGAGGAGCCGAAAACTCCGGCTCCCGGCGAAGCGACAACCGAGCGCGTGCATGGGATCTTCTCCGGCATCGCCGACAGCTACGACCTCTTCAACCGGCTCTCCAGCCTGGGCGTGGACCGGTCGTGGCGGAAGACGGCCGTCGAGGCCGCCCACCTCGGTCATGACTGCCGCGTGCTCGACATATGCGCGGGGACCGGGGACTTGACCTTCGAGCTCGCGGAGCGGGCGGAACCGGCAGAGGTAGTGTGCACGGACTTCGTTTCCGAGATGCTTGCGGTTGCCGAAGGGAAGGCCAAACGCTACACCGGCCCGACGAAGCTCACGTTCTCGGTTGTTGATGCCCAGGAGCTGCCATTTCCGGATGAGTCATTCGACGCCGTTACCGTCGCCTTTGGCGTGCGCAACCTTCCCGATCGCGCCGCGAACTTCCGTGAGGTCATGCGCGTACTCAAGCCCGGCGGGCGATACGTAGTCCTGGAGTTCTCCCGGCCGCCACTTTGGCCTTGGCGACTCCTGTACCATTTCTACCTCCGAACCGTCATCCCGACCCTGGGTGCGGTGCTCACCAGAGATCGCGGCTCCTTCCAGTACCTGAACGATTCGATTCTGCGTTTCCCGAACCAGGCGTCACTCGCGGCAGAGCTGCGAGCTGCTGGTTTCTCGGCCATCACATGGAAGAACCTCACCGGGGGCATCGTGGCCGTGCACACTGCTGTGAAGTAGGGCGCTCGCGGACCTCAATCGTGCAAGCTGCGGTAAGATAGGCTCTCCACCGTTTCCAGGAGGAACACGATGCTTCTGACCGCACGCTATGTGCTTCCAGTCGCGACACCGCACATCGAGCATGGAGCCGTTCTTGTTCGCGGTGACGAGATCGTAGAAGTCGGAGAAGCCGACGCCGTTCTTGCATCTCATCCAGAGGAGGAGGTCGTTGACTTCGGTCTCGCCGCGCTGATGCCGGGCTTCGTCGACCTTCACACCCACCTGGAGTTCTCCGCGATGCGCGGGCTCGTCGATGATCTTCCCTACTCGCAATGGAAGCTCCAGCTCATGAGTCTCGAACAGCGTCTGGACATGCAGGACTGGGATGACGGCGCGCTGCTCGGGGCACTCGAAACACTCCAGTCCGGCATCACGACCGTCGCTGACGTCAGCGACTCAGGGGCATCTGCGCGAGCGGTGACTGCCGCGGGCATCCGCTCCTTCGTCTACCGCGAGGTCTCGACAATGGAGAAGGCGCGCGTTCCACAGGTCATGCAGGAAGCCTCCGAGGACCTGGCCGCCTGGCGCGACCTCGACACCGAAGGGCTTCTGACGGTCGGTCTGGCGCCGCACTCTCCGTACAGCTGTCATCCGGAGCTGTTCTCGCGCGTGGCGGAGATGGCCACCGCCGAAGACATGCCGATCTCGACTCACCTGGCGGGCTCGAAGGACGAGTACGACTTCGTGAAGTACGGCAGCTCCAGGTTGGCGGTCGACTTCCGGGCTCTATACGGCGACGACCAGGCCGGATGGCTGCCAACGGGCGTCAGCCCGGTTCGCTACGTGCTCCAGTGGGACCTCTTGGATGCTCCCAACGTTCTTGCCGTGCACTGCACCCAGGTCGACGACGCCGACATAGAAGTCCTGGCCGATCGCGATGTCGCGATAGCGCACTGCCCCCGCTGCAACGCCAAGCTCGGCATGGGGATGGCGCCCCTTGGCAAGTTCCTGCGCAAGGGTATCCGCGTGGGCATCGGCACCGACTCGCCGGCTTCGATCAACACGATGGACATGTTCGACGAGATGCGCATCGGACTGCTGTTCCAGAGGGCTGTAGCAGGCCACGAGGAGTTCTTCGTCGCGCACCAATTCGTCAAGCTCGCCACTCTTGATGCCGCCCGCGCTCTGCGCATCGACGACCGGGTGGGATCCCTGGAACCCGGAAAGCAAGCCGACATCATCGCGGTCGACATGTCACACAGCCACCAGATACCTACCCAGCAACCGGACAGCACGCTCGTGCACACGGCGAATCAGGAGAACATCCTGTTCACGATGGTTGCGGGGAGGGTTCGCTACAACCGGGGCGTGTGGAGCACGCTCGATCCGGAGCGCCTGGGCGCGCGCGCTGACGAGCTCCGGATCAAGCTCCGCGGGTAGATGCGGGAGACGGGCAGGGTATCCAGTGTGCTTGACGGGGTGGTTGACGTGCTCATCCAGCCATCCGAGTCGTGTGAATCCTGTGGAATCTGCAGTGAAGGTGCGGGCGGACTCCGGCTCCTCGAAGGTGTCGATGACCCCCTCGGTGTTCAGGTCGGCGACTCCGTGCTCGTTGAGACGCCTGGGGCTGCTCGACGACGCGCGCAAGTCCGGCTATACCTCATCCCGGTTGCTGCCCTTGTGCCGGGTTACCTGGCCGGATTCTTGCTCTCGACGAGGATTGGCATCAACCCCGATGTCGGCGGCGCGCTGTGTGCCCTGCTCGCCGGAGCCGTTGCACTTGCGACCGTTCCAGACAAGGCGGCGGGCCCCCAGGATGGTCCCGTGGTCCGTGCTATAATCGCGCGAGGTTATTCGCCCGATCCCGCAGGCGATGCGGGTTCGCAGGACAGCATTCCGAACTAGGAGGACACCACACGTGAGCGATCAGGACTTCTTCTTCGACGAGGACGAGAAGCCGGCCGACGGGACCGTCGAGAAGCCTTCGGGCTCCACGAAGAACGCGTCTGGGGCAGCCCGCGCGAGTCGTCCGGCGGCAGCGGCTGCACCGGGCACCGCGCAGAGCGTGACGGTTACCGTGGCCGCTCTCATCGGAGTCATCTCGCTGCTCGTCGGCATCATCATCGGCATCCTCATTCCCGCAGGTGGATCGACCGTGAGCACGCCGACCGTCTCTCCGGGTGCGGCAACCGCACCGCAGCTGAGCCCCGAACAGCTTGACAGCGGCGCACTGCCCGAGGGACATCCATCTGTCGGTGACACGGGTGCTGCGCCAAGCGGTGAGGAAACGGCGCCAGTCGAAGACACCGGCAACTAGACACATAGTATCGCCGCGTACGGGCCCCGGCGGCATGACATCGGGGCCCGTACGCGCGCTATGACCTTTGGAGGCACGGAACCGTGGCCCTGAACAAGAAGCAGACCTCGCTAGTCACGAAGATCGGCATCGGCCTCGTGGCCACGCTTCTCGTGCTGTCGTTCGTGCCCTGGAACTCCGTGGGGTTCTCCGGTTCGGGCGGCACGTCCGGTGATTCGGGGACGGGCAAGCTCGATACCATCGCGGCGAAGCACTCCGCGGCCATAGCTGCCTACGATCAGGCTCTTGCGAGCGAGCCTACGAGCTACACGGTGCTCGTGAACCAGGGCAACAGGTACTTCGACTGGGCGCTCGATGTCCAAGGAGCCGTCGCAAGTCAGGCGTCGCTCACCGGTGCCGACCGGCCCATGTGGTTGTCGGCCACGAGCTACTACGAGCGGGCTGTCGCCGTGAAATCGGGCGACCCGTCCCTCACCACCGACCTTTCGATCGCCTACTACTACACCGGGCAGACCGACAAGGCGATTCTGACCGTCGAGCCGGTCTTGGAGGCGAATCCCGATTTCGCCCAGGCGTTCTTTAATGCCGGGGTGTTCTACAACACCGCCGGGCAGTCGGTGAAGGCCGTCGCTGCCCTCACCAGGTATCTCGAGCTCGATCCGCAGGGAGCGTCCGGCAACAGGGAATTCGCAGAGCAGACGCTCAAGGAAATCGCTTCTCCAAGCACTCCGGCGACCACGACGCCCTAGTTCTAGTTCTCGGTGCCGAGAACCGCTTTCGCATCGCTGACGGAGCCGGCCGTCGAGAAGATGCCGTTCAGGCGCGTAAGCGACAGGATGTTGTCCACGGTCTCGTTGGTGACGAGAACAAGGCGTCCGCCTTGCGCGCCGTACTCCTTGGACAGGCTTAGAAGCAGCCCGAGACCGGAGCTGTCGAGATACTCGAGCTGGGAGAGATCGACTATCGTGGACGGCGGGTGGGACTTCAGGATACGGTCGATGTTCATGCGAAAGGCAGCGCACTCGCCGTAGTCGAGGTCGCCGCTCAGTGTGAGCTGCCAATAGGACGTTTCTTGTGCAAGATCTATCGTCAGAGACATCGACGCCCCTTCGTGAGGTGTTCAGGAGAATGGTACCCAAATAGGTGTCCAGTGTAGCGCAGCGGGCTCCGGTCTCTTCACCGGTCTCTTCACGCGGCGCAGGCAGGTAGCTTGGTTCGAGCGGATATCCCACGGTACAATGCGTGAAGTGGGTCAAACAGACCGGAAGGCGAGACTCCCGATGGAACTCGATATCTCCGTGGAACTTGACGGCACCACATGCATCATGACACTCGAGGGCGAGGTGGACATCTATACCGCTCCGCGCCTCAAGGAGAGTCTGATCGAGAACCTGGAGTCCGGGTGCGCGAACGTGCTCGTTGACCTCGAAGGAGTCGGATTCATCGACAGTTCCGGCCTGGGAGTGCTTGTCGGGGGGCTGCGTCGTGCCAAGGAGAAGTCCGGCACGGTACGGCTCGTGTGTACCCGCGAAAACGTCCTGAAGATCTTCAGAATCACCGGCCTCGACAGGGTCTTTCCTATCTTCGCGAGCGTCGCTGAGGCTCGCGAGTTCTGAGTATCCTTGCAGGGGGGCATCCCCCGGCATAGACTGCTTTCCACGGCCTTCGGGCGCTACGGTCGACCGGCATCGGACCGATGGGAGTGTGCACGCCAGGTGTTCGGCATCAGTGGCCTTGAGTTGATGATCATCGTGGCGTTCGCGCTCGTCGTCTTCGGCCCGGACAAGCTGCCTGAGATGGGCCGAACGGTCGGCCGGTTCATGCGCGAGTTCAAGCGCACTCAGGAGAGCATGGAGGCGATGATCCGCGCCGAGGTGTATGGCGAGCGCCCGACAGAGGCCAAGAAGACTCCCGCCGCGAAGCCCGCTCCCAGCGCCATGGAGTTCGAGGACGAAGAGGAGGAAGAGGAGTAGCGCCTCGCGCCTCCGGACACGCATATGCCCATCGGACCCAAGCGCATGCCCTTCCTCGACCACCTCGAAGAGTTCCGCAAGCGGCTGGTCATTGTCGTGATCACCATCGCAGTGTCCTCCACGGCCCTGTACTACTGGTCATGGGACATGCTCGATATCATCCTCAAACCGATTCTGCCCTACATCGGCAAGCTCAACGTGTTCGGCCCTTTCGAATCGTTCACGTTTCGGTTCAAGGTCGCATTGTACGGAGCCCTCGTCCTTACGAGCCCGATACTCATCTGGCAGGTGCTGGCGTTCTTCCTGCCTGCGCTCAAACCCAAGGAGCGACGCTACTTCGTTCCGACTTTCATCGCGGGCGTTGTGCTGTTCATAGCTGGAAACGCATTTGCGTACTACGTGATCCTGGATCCGGCGTTCAAGTGGATGCTGGGGCAGGTGGCGGGTGGGTCCGTCGAGGTCTTGCCCGATGCATCGAAGTTCCTTTCGGGCGTCACCCTGCTCATGCTCGGTTTCGGGCTTGCTTTCGAGTTGCCCGTCGTCGTCTTCTACCTCCTCCTATTCGACTTCATCTCCTACAAGAAGCTTCGCGCAAGTTGGCGGGTCGTCTACGTTCTCCTCATGCTCGTGGCGGCCATAGCCACTCCCGACTGGTCGCCGGTGACGATGGGCGCGCTCTTCGCGGCACTCATCGCGCTGTACGAGGGTAGTCTCGGACTGGCACGCCTGGTGCTGGCGAAGCGAATTGCGCAGCAGAAGGCGATGGGTCTCTAGGACCCTGCCGAGGAGGCTCCATATGCACGAGATGGGTATCTGCAACGGAATCCTTGCGGCCGCGTTCGACGCTGCCAAGGAGCAGGGCGCGACACGCATCACCGAGATCCACATCAGCGTTGGAGAGCTCTCGGAGGTCGTGGACTACGCGCTCCAGTTCGCCTTTGAGTCTCTGAGTCCCGGGACCATGGCCGAGGACGCAACACTGTTCATCGAGTCCATATCGCCCAGGTCGCGCTGTTTGCAGTGCCAGACGGAGTTCGATCACGGGCGTTTTGACGCGATCTGTCCGGAGTGTGGCAACCCGTTCAACGAGGCCATCCAGGGCCGGGAGTTGCGCATCGACAGCATCGAGGTCGACCTTCCCGATGAGGAGTCCGAGACGGACGCCGGGTCCGAAACCCCTGCGAAGGAGCGGTAGCCGTGGAAATCGACATCTCGAAGCCGATTCTGGACCGCAACGAGAGGCTTGCTGCCGAGAACCGGACGCTCTTTGACGAGAAGGGCGTCTTCGTCCTGGATCTCATGGCAAGCCCCGGCGCCGGCAAGACCTCCACGATACTTGCCACCATCGCCGTGCTACGCGACCGGTACCGCATCGCGGTCATCGAAGGGGACATCGCCAGCAGGGTCGACGCGGAGAAGATCTCCGCCCACGGTATCCCGGCCGTGCAGATAAACACCGGCGGCGCGTGCCACCTCGAGTCCGACATGATCGGTCGCGCCATCGCCACCCTCGATCTCGATGAGCTCGACCTTATCATCATCGAGAACGTGGGCAACCTCGTCTGCCCGACCGATTTCTACCTCGGGGAACACGCCAAGGTGATGATCCTGTCCGTGCCGGAGGGCCACGACAAGCCCTACAAGTACCCGAACATCTTCGCCATATCCGAGGCGGTCATCCTCAACACGTACGACACGCTCAGCGTGTTCGATTTCGATGAGGACGAGTTCCGTACTGTCGTGCGGTCGCTGAACGCCGCGGCCCCCATCTTCCCGACGTCTGCAACGAAGGGCGACGGCATCGACGCCTGGGCGGAGTGGCTGGCCGGGCGGATCGAGGGTGTCCGGGCGGCCGAGGCCTAGCACGCGCGTGTCCTTGGCAGGGGAGAGAGTAGGCATGGAGGGGCGATGATGGACCGCAGCGAAGCATTCGCGCTAGTGAGCCAGGAGATTCCGAACCGCAATCTCGTGAACCATTGCGTGGCGGTCGAGGCGATCATGGAGGCGCTGGCGGTCCACTTCGAGCTCGCCGAGGAGGAGCAGCGGCGCTGGGCGCTCACCGGCTTGCTGCACGATCTCGACTACGCCGAGACTGCCGAGGATCCCGATCGCCACGGCTACGTGACGGCGGAGATGCTCGGCGACCGGGTGGACGACGGAATCGTCCACGCGATCCTTGGTCATGCCGAGAAAGCACCTCGCGAGTTGCCTATGGACCGCGCACTCTACGCTGCGGATCCCACGACGGGTTTCATCGTTGCGGCGGCCCTCGTGCGACCCGACAAGTCCCTTGCGAATGTCGAGGTGCGCTCTCTGAAGAAGCGCTGGAAGGAGAAGGCGTTTGCGCGCGGCGCCAGCCGCGATCAGATGGCGACATGCGAGTCGATCGGGCTTTCCCGCGATGACTTCCTTGAGCTTGCGCTTCGCGCCATGCAGGCCCGCGCGACGGAAATCGGGCTCTAGGGCTTCGGCCCCGCGGAAAGACGCCGGATAGGTTCGGGGTTGACCGCGCAGTATATACTTCCAAGAATGCTGCCGCCCGACCTTCGAACGGACACCCTGTATGCGACTCGTTGTTTCCGAAAAGAACATAGCCGCCCGCCGTATCGCCGAGATTCTGGCGGTGGGCAAGCCCACGGCCGAAAAGGTCTACAACACGCCGGTCTACAAGTTCAGGCGTGATGGTGAGGACTGGGTCTCCATCGGACTCAAGGGCCACATCCTTGGCGTGGACTTCCCCGAGCGGCTCGTGCACGAGAAGGGTGCCTGGTACGCCGAGTGGGAGGAGGGCGTCCGGACGCCGACGACGTTGCCGGAGAGACTGGCAGCGCCGCCCTGGCCGGCACCGGTCAGGAAGCCGTTCTCGGCCGACGGCGTGGACCTCAAGCAGTGGAGGTTGCAGTCCCTGCCCTATCTGGTCTGGACGCCTGTAGGGAAGCATCCGACCGAGAAAGAGATCGTCCGGTCGCTCAGAACACTGGCGAAGAAGGCCGACGAGGTCATCATCGCCACCGACTTCGACCGCGAGGGCGAACTCATCGGCGCGGACGCGCGCGGCCTTGTCCGCGAGGTCAACTTCGACGTGCCTGTCTCGCGGGCACGCTTCTCGGCGATCACCAATGACGAGATCGAGCGCGCCTTCGGCGACCTGGGGCAGGTGTCGGACGAGCTCGCCGCAGCCGGTGGAGCGCGTCAGGACATCGACCTCGTCTGGGGCGCCGTGCTGACACGCTATCTGACCAAGGTGCGCTTCTCCGGAGTCGCTCGTCCCCGCTCCGCGGGACGCGTGCAGACCCCGACCCTCAAACTCATCGTCGACCGGGAGTTCGAGCGCGAGGCGTTCGTGCCGGAGACATACTGGACCGTGAAGGCGGTCTTCGCCAAGGACGGCGAGGAGTTTTCGGCGACGCACGCGACTGAGCGCTTCAAGAGCGAGGACGTCGCGACGAAGGCGCTCGATGCCGCCAACAGCGTTCTCGGCGACGGGGCGAGTCCCGACGGCGGCAAGGGTAAGGGCAAGATCGCCGAGGTCACGACCTCTCGCCGCACGGTGAAGCCGCCGACGCCGTTCAACACCACCGCGCTGCTCACCACTGCCGCCGCAGAAGGAATCGCGCCGGCGCGCACGATGCGTATCGCCGAGTCCCTATACATGGACGGCCTCATCTCGTATCCGCGCGTGGACAACTCGGTCTACCCGCCGAGCCTTGATCTCATCGGCATACTAAAGACGCTCGACGCAGTCCCCACCTATCACGAGCACGTCGGGCGACTGCTGAAGCGCGGCAAGCTCACGCCCACGCGCGGCGCCAAGGAGGCGACCGACCACCCGCCGATCCACCCAACGGGCGCAGCCGATCCCGAGAAACTCAAGCCCGAGGAGTTCAAGCTCTACAACCTCGTGGCGCGGCGCTTCATGGCCACGCTGTCGGACCCGGCGATTCTCGAGTCCACGAAGGTTGGTATCGAGGTCGGAGGCGAGACCTTCAACGCGCGCGGTGACGTCGTCGTGACGCCGGGGTTCCGCGCCGTCTACCCGTACGGCCTCAAGAAGGAAGAATTCCTGCCGGCGATGGCGGAGGGCTCGGTCGTCGACTTCGGTGGCGCGAGCATGGAAGAGAAGCAGACGCAGCCGCCGGCCCGCTACTCACAGGGCAAGCTCATCCAGGAAATGGAGAAGCGCGGGCTCGGTACGAAGGCCACCCGGCACGACATCATCCAGACGCTGTATGACCGCCGCTACGCAAACGGCGATCCCATCGAGCCCACGTGCCTTGGTCGCACCGTGATCGAGGCGCTCAGTCAGTACGCCGAGCGCATCACGACACCCGGCATGACGGCAGAGCTCGATGCCGAGATGGATGCCATCGCCAACGGTCGCGATGAGCGAGCTCGGGTAGTGAACCACTCCCGCGAGCTTCTTGCCGGGGTGATGGAGGTGCTGTTGCCGCGCGCCGAGGACGTCGGCGAGATGCTCAAGGCCGCTGCTACCGAGGACGCGAAAGTCGGCACCTGTCCCAAGTCCGGGCACGACCTGCTCATCAAGAGCTCGGCCAAGACAAGAAGCCAGTTCGTCGGTTGCGCGGGATGGCCCGAATGTGACGTCACCTACCCGCTGCCCGAAGGTGGTATCGAGCCCGTCGAGGAAGCGTGTCCCGAGTGCGGCACGCCCCAGGTCAAGATCGCCCAGTTCAAGCGCAAGCCTCTCGTGCGCTGTCTCGACCCCCAGTGCGCGACGAACAAGGTCCCTGAGACCGCGCTCGGCGCGTGTCCGGTCTGTGCCAAGGACGGTCGCGAGGGTCTTATCACACGACGCGTCTCCCCGCGCACCCTCAAGCAGTACGCCCGATGCACCAACTACGATACCTGCGGGAGGTCCTACCCGCTGCCCCAGAGTGGCGACATCGAGCCGACCGGCGAGATCTGCGAAGCCTGCGGGTCGCCGGTCATCGTTGCGATAACGCGCAAGGGCCCGTGGCGCGTGTGCCTCGACCCGGAGTGCCCGACGAAGGACAAGGCCGCCAAGGACGCCTCCAAGGCCGCCAAGGGCGCGAAGGGCGCCGCGAAGGGCGGCAAGGCCAAGAAGCGCTCCTCGTCCTCGGCAGGCAAGAAATCGTCCTGAACGGGTGAAGCCCGGCCGCACGCGGGCATGAAGTAGGTGTGGACCGCCCCAGACGTTCGGACGGGGAGCAGTCATGCGGATCGGAGTCGTCCAGCACACGCTTCGCGCATCTGCCGAGGAAGACGCACGCGCGCTCGGTCTTGCAGCACAGGCTGCGGTCGATGCGGGGGCGGAGCTATTGGTCTTCCCCGAGGTCTTCTCGCTTCACGATCATCCCGCTCGCGATGTCCTCTCCGCCGAACTCGAGCAGTTCTCGGACAGCCTGAGCTATCTTCTTCCACACGTGGGACCCGATTCGCGTTCGTTGAGGTTCGCGGCTGCAGAGCTTCCGGGCATCTCTGGCCGCCTTGGACGCGTGGCGCTGCTGTATGGCGATGCGTGCATGGACGCAGCCGAGCTTGAGGCGGCCGCCGCGGAGCGGCCGGCGGTGCTCGTCATGGCGCCGCGGAGCGAGTCCGACCTCCAGGCGGAAGCGGTGCTCGAACTTGCGCTGAAGCTGTCTGACTCGGCTGCAGGACTGGTGCTGGTCGCCGAGCCCGACGGGGCGGAACCCGGCGAGCCGGGGCATGGCGGGAGCGTGGTCATTCTCCTTGGCCAGGTGCTGGCCGAGGCCGTTGGCGGAGACGACCTGCTCGTGTTCGACGTGCCCGAGCCGGTGCCCCAGCCGACTCCCAGGGAGCGGCTTCCGGCCGTGCCTCCCATGCTCGCCCAGCGCGTCGCCCACCATGCCGGCCGCAAGCTCGCCGTGGACTATCCGGCGGAGCTTTCGTAGCCTTGCAGCATGGTAGAATCACCTAATCAGTGTTGGCGGCCCGAAGAGGGCCGTCCGCGCGTCAGGGGGACAGTCCGTTTCGCGAAAGGTCGTCGATGACGTATCCGAAGGTCACCGTGGTCGGAGCCGGTCAGGTGGGTGCCACAGCGGCGTTCCTGATGGCGACGAAGCAGGTAGCCGATGTCGTTATGGTCGATGTCGCCGAGGGACTGCCGCAGGGCAAGGCGCTCGACATGATGCACGCGAGGTCGGTTGAACAGTTCGGCCCGCGTGTGAGCGGGACGAACGACTACGCGGACACCGCACGCTCGGACGTGGTCGTGATCACGGCGGGCCTGCCGCGCAAGCCCGGCATGACCCGCGACGACCTGCTCGCCGCCAACTCCGCTATCGTGCGCTCGGTCGTCGGCTCCGCGCTCGAAGCGTCCCCGGACGCGGTGCTCGTGTGCGTCACGAATCCGCTCGACATCATGTGCTACCTTGCCTGGAAGCTCTCGGGCCTGCCGGCGACCCGCGTCTTGGGTATGGGCGGCGTGCTCGACTCGGCGCGCTTCGCCTACGCGATCGCCGAGGCGACCGGCGCGCCCATCGCGTCCGTGCGGGCGCTCGCGTGCGGTGCGCACGGGGACGCCATGGTGCCGCTTCCCGGGCAGTCCACGGTCGACGGGCGCCCGCTTGCAGAGATACTCTCTGCCGTCGACATCGCCGCTCTCGTCGAGCGCACGATCTTCGGCGGGGCGGAAGTCGTGGCGCTGCTGAAGACCGGGAGCGCCTTCTACGCGCCCGCCGCGTCAGTCGTGAGCATGGTCGAGGCGATTCTCGGCGACACCGGCGAAACGCTGCCGAGCTGCGTTCACCTCTCCGGACAGTACGGCATCGATGACGTGTACATGTCCGTGCCCGCGACGCTCGGACGAGAGGGTCTGCGCGCGGTGCCCGAGCTTGCGCTCTCCGCCGAGGAGACCGAGGCGCTGCGCGCTTCGGCGGCCACCATCGCCGAAGCTCTCGACGCGATGGGACTGCGGGGCTGACGTGGTCGACTCCGCCGCCATCGCTGTAGCAGTCCGGGACGCCATCCGGCGTGCCGCGACAGAGCTGCGACCCGATGTGGCCCGGGCGCTTCGGGATGCCGCCAACAGCGAGCGTTCCGAACGCGGGTGCGCGGTCCTTGGCCAGCTCATTGAGAACTGCGAGATCGCGGCGCGAGATGCGGTGCCGCTTTGCCAGGACACAGGCACGGTGTGGGTGTGGATCGAACTCGGGGCCGAGGAACACGTCGGCGGCGACCTGCAGGGTGCGATCGATCGTGCCGTCGCGGAGGCGTACGCGGACGGCGCGCTCAGGATGAGCGTGTGCCGTGACGCGCTGCTGGACCGGGCCAATACGGGAGACAACACGCCGGCGTTCGTGGACGTGACCGTGCGCCCGGGCAAAGGCGCCCGCGTGCACGTGATGCTGAAGGGCGGCGGCTCCGATAACGCGTCGGCGCTCGCCATGCTCGACCCGTCGGCGGGGCTGGACGGGGTGCGGCGCTTCGTTCTCGAGACCGTGCAGGCCAAGGCGAGCGGCGCATGCCCGCCGGTGGTGGTTGGCGTGGGGGTAGGGACGACGTTCGACAAGGTGGGCTCGCTGGCCAAGAAGGCGCTCCTGCGCGCGGTCGGGGAGACCAACCCGGATCCGCGTCTCGCGGCGCTTGAGCGTGACCTGCTTGCCGAGATCAACGCGCTCGGCATAGGACCCGGCGGACTCGGCGGCGACACGACCGCGCTGGCGGTACACCTGGCCAGCGCTCCCTGCCACATCGCCGCGCTCCCGGTCGCTGTGAACATGGGATGCAGCGCGGTCAGGTCGGTGAGCGTCGATGTCGGCTGACATGCGGCAGGGTAAGGGCCTCGAGCAGGCCGGGACGACCGTCGGGGTCTCGGCAGGCGCCTACCGAAGGCTTGCGCGAAACCCCAAGTTCCGCCGCCTGTGGCTCAGCCAGTTCGTGAGCGGGACAGGCGATTGGCTCGTTATCGGCTTCCTGATGCCGCTCGTGACACGGTTGTCAGGCGGCTCGTCGTTCGCAGTCGCCGGCATTCTCATCGCCAAGATCATCCCGGCGCTCGTGTTCTCCTCGGTCATCGGGGTGTTCGTGGACAGGTTCGACCGGCGCAGAACGATGATCGCGGCCGACGTGGTTCGCTCCGTGCTCGCGCTGGGGCTCATCGCCGTGGCGGGTTTCAGTCCCGGACTGCAGCTCGCGCTCATCTACATCGTCGTGCTGCTCATGGAGACCGCGTCGCTGTTCTTCTTCCCGGCCAAGAACGCGCTCATCCCGTACCTGGTCGAAGATGACGACATGCCTGCGGCCAACGGGCTCTCGTACACGACGCAGCAGGCGAGCATGCTGGTGGGACTCGCCGCGTCCGGCGCCATTCTCGCAGGGTTCGAGGCGATCGTGCATGCGGTGATGTCGCTCGATATCGTGCTTGTGGACACGCTCATCGAGTTCTTCAAGCCCGCGCTTCTCGGCCCGCGTGCCGGCGTGTTCCTCGACTCGCTCACCTTCCTCATATCCGCCGTCGCGATCCTTGGCATACGGGTCAGGGCGAAGGCACCTTCCGAGGACGGCGCTCTCGACCTGTCGCTTGTGGGCAAGGACGTCGTGGAGTCGTTCCGCTTCCTTGGCCAGCACGGCGAACTCAGGGGCTTCCTTGTGACGATCGGGATGGCGATCCTCGGAGGCGGGACGATCATCCCGGTGGGGCTCACCTTCGTGCAGCAGGAGCTTTCCGGCTTTGGACCGTTCATGGGCCGCAGCGAGCTCCTGCAAAGCCTTGCCGCTTCGCCCCAGACGTTCATGCTCGTGTTCCTTGCACTAGGGATGGTCGCCGGGGCGCTTGTCGTCCCCCGTCTGGCCGGTCAGCTATCGCTGCAGCTGCTGTTCCTTGGCGGTGTCGCCGGGTTCGGCGTGGCGATGTTCGGTTTCGCGAGTTCCGGCACGTACGGCGTGGCGGGCATCTTCGCCGCAGTCGCAGGACTGTTCATCGCGACCGTGACCGTGGCAGGGAACACCTACGTGATCTGTACCGTCGCCGATGAGATCCGCGGGCGTGTGTTCACAGCCCTCGAATCGGTGATTCGTGTCTCACTCCTGCTCTCGATGATCGTCATGGCCCCGATAGGCGACTTTGCGGCGAAGATCGTGAGGCGCATCGTGGAGTTGCAGGAGATGAATCTCAGCAACGTGACGGTCTCGGGTTCGCAGGTCGCCCTGCAGCTCGCGTCGCTGATCGTGCTGGCTGCGGCCGTGTACGCCTTCCGCACCCTGAACTGGCGGACTGCTCAGGAGCATGCCGATGCGTGACCCGGTCGACATACGGCTGCCCGCCTCGCGAAAGCAGCTCGCATCGCTTGCTGCCGGTGATACGGTGGCGCTCAGCGGACCGGTGTTCACGGCCCGCGACACGACCCACGCGCGGCTGGTCGCCGAGCTTGAGGCCGAAGAGCGACTTCCGTATGGCCTGGCGGGTCAGACGCTGCTGTACGCGGGGCCGACACCCGCGGCGGCCGGACGTGCGGTGGGCTCGGTCGGGCCGACGACTGCCAGGCGTATGGATTCGTACACACCGGCTCTTCTGGAAGCGGGTATCGTCGCGATGATCGGCAAGGGCGCTCGCGGCGCCGCCGTCATCGAGGCGTGCGCGCGTCTTGGGGCGGTCTACTTCGCAGCGGTGGGCGGTGCGGCCGCGCTGCTTGCGACCCACGTCCGTGCTGCGGAGATCGTCGCCTATCCTGAACTCGGCACAGAGGCGCTGATGCGCCTGGAGCTCGACAAGTTCCCTGTCTTCGTGGCGATCGACACGGCCGGCCACGATCTCTACTCAGAGGCGCCCGAGGACTGGCGTGGGCGCGCCGGAGCCGGAGTTGGTGAGCGATGACCGCCAGGGGAGTTCTCATCACACTCGAAGGCGGCGAGGGCTGCGGCAAGTCCACGCAACTCAGGTTGCTCTCAGACAGGCTGCGGGCGGCGGGATTCACCGTCACCATCGTTCGTGAACCCGGCGGTACCGCCGTGGGAGAGGCCGTGCGATCGATACTGCTGGATCGGGATCATGAAGGACTGGACTACCTTGCCGAACTTCTGCTGTACGAGGCCAGTCGTGCTCAGCTCGTCGCGCAGGTCATTCGACCGGCGCTGGCCTCGGCCGGTATCGTCATATGCGACCGCTTCGCTGATTCCTCCACCGCCTATCAGGGCTACGGTCGAGATCTTCCGCTCGATGAGGTGCGGGCACTCAACAGGGCAGCCACAGGAGGTCTGGTGCCGGACCTGACGATCGTGCTCGACGTCCCGCCCGAGGTCGGCCTGGCGCGAGCGTCGAGGGAGTCACAGCCCGATCGACTCGAGGCGGAGTCGGTGGCTTTCCACGAGCGTGTTCGCGAGGGCTTCCTCGAGATCGCCGCCGCAGAACCGGAGCGGACGGTTGTCGTGGACGCGAGCGGTTCCGTCGCCGATGTCGCAGCGCTCGTATCGAAGGCGGTTCGCTCCATACCCGTCATCGGAGTGGTCTTCGGAGGTACGGACGAATGAGTCGCCCTTGCGTCTGGGACGACATCATCGGCCAGCAGAGGGTCGTCGAGCACCTGAGGACCACGGTGACCACGGAAGCCGTCGGTCATGCCTACCTGTTCGTCGGAGCTCCGGGAGCCGGGAAGAAGACAGCGGCGAAGGCGTTCGCATGCGCGCTCTACTGCCACGACGACGGATGCGGTGCCTGCTCGACGTGTTTTCGCATCAAGAAGGGCTTCCACCCCGACGTCCACATCATCGGTCCGGAGGGTGCGGCCACCTACATGGTCCCCCAGATCCGGCAGGTGATCCACGATGTCGGTCTGAGGCCCGTCGACGGCGACCGCAAGATCTACATCATCGAATCGGCGGACACGTTCAACGACTCTTCGGCCAACGCGTTCCTCAAGACTCTCGAGGAGCCGCCGGACGACGTGGTGATCGTGCTGCTTGCGCCCTCTTTCGACTCGGTGCTGCCTACGATCGCGTCCCGCTGCCAGATCGTGCGTTTCCGCCGCATTCCACCTCAGACCGCCGAGCGCCTGCTTGTCGAACGGACCGGCGCGCAGCCCACCGAAGCGCGCGCCGCTCTCGCCGCGACCGGCGGCGTTCTGTCCCGCGCCAAGGAGTTCCTCGCGTCGCCCTCTCGCCGGGAGGCGAGGACCGCGATGTTGCGGGTGCTGAAGGACCTTCCCGTGATGGACGGCCACGACGTGCTGCGCAGCGCTCGCGAACTGCTTGCCGCCGTCAAGGCGCCGCTTGAGGAACTCAAGGAGATCCACTCTGCCGAGGCGCGCGAGCGCCAGGAGTTCCTCGGCACGTCGCCTGGAAAGGCGCTGGCCGACCGGCAGAAGCGGGAACTGACCGCGCGCGAGAGGGAGGGCGTTCACGAGGTTCTGAGTATCGCGGAGAGTTGGCTGAGGGATTGCTTGGTCATGTCACAGGGCGTGGGTGAGTTCGTGTCGAATGACGACGCTTCCGACGCCATGGAGGAGGTGGCTGCGATCATCACTCCTGCGGCTGTGAGCAAGGCGATAGCGGCTGTGAGGGAGACTCGGCGGCGCATCTCGTATAATGTGAGTCCCCAGCTGGCCGTCGAGGCCATGCTCTTCGATATCCAGGAGGTTCTTACGTGCCCACGGTAGTGGGAGTCAAATTGCGTCTCGCGACGAAGGTGCTCTACTTCGATCCTGCAGGCACAACCCCAGATACTTCCGACCACGTTGTGGTCGAGACAGAGCGAGGTACGGAGATAGGTCAGGTCGTTGAGGCGCCGCACGAGGTCGCCAGCGCCGACCTTCCCGCTGCGCTCAAGCCCGTCGTGCGCGTTGCCGACGAGGCTGACCTGGCGACCGCAGCCGAGCTGCGCGAGCGCGAAGACGAGGCGATGCCCATCTTCCGCGAACTTATCGCCAAGCACGGTCTCGACATGAAGCCGATCGACGTCGAGTACCTCTTCGACGGTGCCAAGGTCATCTTCTACTTCTCTGCCGAGGAGCGCGTCGACTTCCGCGAGCTTGTCCGTGAGATGGCTGGCCGCGTGAAGGCGCGAGTGGACATGCGACAGGTCGGAGTGCGCGACGAGGCCCGCATGGTCGGGGGCCTAGGGCACTGCGGACAGATGCTGTGCTGCGTCAGGTTCCCCGGCGAGTTTCAGCCGGTGTCGATCCGTATGGCCAAGGAGCAGGACCTCCCGCTGAATCCCTTGAAAATCAGCGGCCTGTGTGGAAGACTCATGTGCTGTCTTCGCTATGAGTACGACGCCTACAAGGACTACAAGTCCCGGGCACCCAAGCGCGGAGCGATTATCGAGACCCCCATCGGAGCTGGCAAGGTCGTTGATCTCAACACCCCTCGCGAGACCGTGACGATGCGGACGCAGGAAGGCACGACGCTGACGGTTCCGCTTTCGGCGATGGAGTGCGGCTCGGGCAAGGGTTGTCCATGCGTCGTTCGCCAGGAAGCGCTCGAAGCGGCGGGTGTCGCTCTGCCGGCCTCGATCGCGGCTCCGGCACAACGCGAGACTGCCGAGGAGAAGCCGGCCCGAGATCGCGGCAGGGGACGGCAGTCGGATCGGCCTGGCAGGCGGCCGGAGAAGTCCGGCCAGAAGGCGGCCCCCAAGCCGGTGGACAAGCCGACCGAGGGCAAGAGCGAGCGCAAGACCGAGGGAAGGACCCAGCCAAAGGGCGAAAGCGAAGGGGCGGCACAGCCGAAACCCGCAGCCCGGAGGCGGAGGCGTCGCCGCAAGCCATCCGGCGGCGAGGCCACACAGGACGGCTAGAACGATAGTGCGCCGACGTAGCTCAGCTGGTAGAGCAACGCACTCGTAATGCGTAGGTCAGGGGTTCGAGTCCCCTCGTCGGCTCCAGGTAGTTCACCTGCGGAAACACACCGTTTCGGCAGATACAAGAGGCCCGCAGGATTCACGTCTGCGGGCCTCATGCGTACTATCCGTGCGCCTATTTTGCCGCACGGGCCTCATTCCGGGCCTCTCCGAGCGCTTCCACGGCCTTTCGTTTCCGAGTGTCGAAGGCGTGGGCGTAGGTCTTGAGCAGAACGTCCGGGGAGTGCCCTGTCATGGCCGCGATCGTCACGGCGTCGAATCCGAAAGCGATCATCTGCGATACCCAGGAGTGCCTCAGAACGTGCGGCGCGATGTGTCCGAGCGTGTTCCGCTCCGCGACGGTCCTGAAAGCGACCGAGAACGCCTCAGGAGTGATGAGAGGTTTACCACCACAAGATGAAGATCGTGTCACTTGTGGAGCGCGACGGAGGGCGCCGCTCGTTCCATGTTGACAAGGTGAATCCTGCAACCATCACGCCCATCCGGTGCAACAACATCCTGGCTGAGTCACGAGTCCATACTGACGAGTCCTCGATCTACTGGCGGATACGGGTGGACGAGAGGTACTATCTCTTCATCAGTTCAACGTATGCCGACTCGGAGGCAGAGCTTCGTGCCGTGATTTAGGCAGTCATCGAACTGGACTGCATCCCGGTTGACATGGAGCTGCCTCCTGCAGCGGAGCCTGGGGTTGACGTTGCCGCCATCAGAGGGAGGAGCAATCCATGAGGATTCGAAACGGACTCCGCAGGCGTGCCGCCCTAACCTCCGTGGTGATGTTCTGCGTCGCACCGTTGCTGCTCTCCGGCGTAGCCAGCTCGGCTGCGCTCGACCCGGCCTCCTCGACCCTGCTGGGAACCACGACGCGCGTCTCTGTGGCCTCGGGTGGTGAACCGGCAAACAACGTGGCGATGCTCTGCTCCATCTCTCACAACGGACGATACGTAGCATTTGCTTCGAATGCTTCCAATCTAGTCCCCGGCGACACGAACGGGACGTGGGACATCTTCGTCCGCGATTCCCTGATGGACGTCACCAACCGCGTCTCCGTGGCCACGGGCGGTGCTCAGGCAGACTACATGAGCTGGGACAACGCCATCTCCGCCGACGGCCGCCATGTTGCGTTCACCTCACATGCGAGCAACCTTGTCCCCGGGGACACCAACGATGTCCTAGATGTGTTCATGCGTGATATGCGATCCGGTGAGACCACCCGCGTCTCGACAGCCTCCGACGGCACCCAAGGGAACTATGCTTCAGGAAGCGCCGGGGGGTTCAACGGTGAGGTCGCGATCAGCGCCGACGGCCGCTATGTCGCGTTCTCCTCTCAGGCCTCCAACCTCGTTTCGGACGACACCAACAGTGCCGAAGACGTCTTCGTGCGAGACACGCTTGCGGGCCAGACCCGCCGCGTCTCAGTGGCGTCGGATGGAGCTGAAGGAAACGCTCAGTCGGGCAACCGCGTCGGCCTCGCCATCTCCGCCGATGGCCGCTACGTCGCCTTCGCGAGCGGCGCCACCAACCTCGTCCCGGGCGGCACGACGAGGTACAGTGTCTTCGTCCATGACACCGTGGGCGGTGTGACAAGGGTGGTCGGACCGCTGATCGGACCGCCGGACGGTTACGGTTCTGCTACTGCTGGTCTGGCCATCTCCGATGATGGACGCTACGTGGCATTCGCATCTACTGTTTCCGACCTCGTCGTCGGCGACACGAACAACGCCCAGGATGTCTTCGTCCGCGACATGCAGGCCGGCGCCACCACTTGCGTCTCGGTGGACTCCGATGGCCATCCTGGAGGCGCACCCTCCGGCTACTACACCGGCATCGGCATCTCCGCCGATGGCCGCTACGCTACCTTCGCGAGCTACGCATCGAATCTCGTACCCGACGATACAAACCACGAGATGGACATCTTCGTCCGCGATACGGGGACCGCTACGACCACTCGTGTGTCGGTAGCATCCGACGGTACACAGGCCAACTACTGGTCTGGTGGGGGAGACGCTGTGTACTGGATCACGGGTGGCCCTGATATTTCGGCCGACGGCCGCTCTGTGGCGTTTCTGAGCAGAGCCTCCAATCTCATCCCCGGCGGCACGAGCGGCATCCAGGCCATCTTCGTCAACGAGGGCGTACGAGACGGTGACTTCTTGCTTTCAGAGGAGTCGTCGACCACGACGAGCACCGTCGCCACGCTCCGTTCAAGGACGGCGACAGCGGATGCTCTGGCCGCCAGCGGCGACCTCACCGGCACCGTCGAATTCGAGGGCCTGGAGCTCGTCACCGTCGAGACCGGTGCTTTCGCAGACAAGGGATTCGTGAGCGCCCGATGGCGCGCCACTCTAGAGGGCGTTGAGTACACGGGGGAGTGGTCGGCACTCGTTTCGTATGAGGAGGGCGCGAGGAAGTACCGCTTGCGAGGGATGTTCGACGGCGATCTGCGGGGCACGGTTGACGGGTATCTTGCAGAGACGACGTCAACCACCGGCGTATTCGACCGATACACAGCGACGTGGCGGCTCACGAGCGGCGGCGCCCTCCTCGTCTCGGCAGCCATCGGCGTCGAGGGCAGCTTGTCGTATGACGGACCTGCGACTGACTATCCATCGACCGAACTCGACATTGAGCAGATCGCCATGCGCGGCTCGGTCTACGGATCCAACGGCGGGCCGCTCGGCGCCACGCTCACAACTGCCCGAATCACGGACCCGGCCAGTCCGTTCACCGGCAAAGGCTTCACCATCATGTCGTACGTCTGGGGCGGAGGTTCCGGCCAAGGGTGGGCAACCGTCCGTCCAGATTCCCTATATGCTTCGACCGAGGCAAGGGGGATGCTCAGCGGACCGCTTGCGGGAAGCATCGAGGGACGCTTTGACGAAGGTACATTCCGGGGGACGACTCAGCGAATCGATGCGGGCCGTCCGCCTCAGCCGGAGCTTAGGGCGAGGATTATTGGGCCGGAGCGTGTCAGCCCCGGCCAGACGGTAGACTACGTCGTGGAGCTGCGCAACGACGGCTTGCTCCCGGCGAAGGACGTGAGCGTCGTCCTTCTGCCCTCCGGCTTGGGCGATCATGTCTCGTCGACTGACGGCGGCGTCTACGATGGCGTGCTGCACTCGGTGCGATGGGATCTCATCGAGGTTCTGCCCCGCTCGACCGTTCGTTTCTACTACCGCACGACGATCATCTGGGGTTTGCCGAACGACGCCCCACTCGGATTCAGCTCCGCGGCACTTACGCACGACGGGGCAGATGCGCTGCTCGCCCACCACACAGCGCCTCTGAGCCGCGAGCAGATGAGCGCCGGAGAGCTGCTCTGGGGGGTTGCAGGGAATGTCGTCGGCGTTCCGTTTGTCGCTGTCAGCGAGTTGTTCGGGGTCAGCCAGCTGATGCCCGACGCCGTCTTCTACTACATCGCGAAGCGGCTCAACATGGCCATCTTGGAGGCCGACGAGACCAATCTCGACTCCCTCATCAGATATCGGGATGCAGTGCTGACGCTCTTGAATAGCTGCAGATACGATGCTAGCTACATTGCCGATCACTACCCCGCTGGCTCCACTCTCAGGAGCATCATCATTCAACTGAGGCAGGATAGCGGAGTCACGTCACTGAAGGCCGACACGTTCTCCCACGCCAATGCCGCCCGTGACCCCAACGCGATGTCGGTCACTCCGACCAGCGCCATCCTGCCCGGGACCATGCTCGAGTACACGATCGACTACGAGAACGAGGGCGAAGGCACCGCCTACGGCGTCTACATCACCGACGTCCTCGACGAGGACCTGGACGATTCGACGCTGTCGATAGGCGGTGGGGGCACGTACGATGCACCGACTCGCACAATCACGTGGTTCATCGGCGAAGTCGGCCCCAGTGAGAAGGGCCAGCGCACGCTGAGCGTCAGCGTGGAAACAAGCTGCGTCTCGGGCGACGAGGTCATCAACTACGCGACCGTGCACTTCCCGAGCGTGCCGGAGGTGACTCCGACGAATCCGACCGTTTCCCGGGTCGAGACCACGCGTCCGACTACCCCGACGGTCGTCGATGATGGCTCATACACGGCGACAGAGACCGTTGTGCAGGCGACTTGGTCGGCCGCTGATCCCGAGTCGGGGATCGCGGAGTACCAGTACGCGATCGGCACGGCGCAATACCCCGCAGCTGGCTGGAATAGCGTGTCGGACTGGACTTCCGTTGGGACCGAGACCGTCGTTGCCGCGCAAGGGCTGTCTCTCGCAGATGCCGGCGTCTACTACGTTTCCGTCAAAGCGCGCAACGGCCTCGACATGTGGAGCGACGTCGGGGTCAGCGACGGCATAATCGTGGACGTCTCACCGCCGGTTCCGGCTTCTGACGCCACAGCTTCCTACATGGGTGTCGCCACCGTCCACATCACCGCCACAGACACAGGTTCGGGCGTGGATTGGATTGAGTACGTGCTCGACTCGGCTGCCCCCGTCCGTATCGACGGAGATGCTGCCTCCTTCACGGTCTCTTCGGCAGGAAAGCATACCGTGGCCTACCGGGCGGCGGACGCCGCGGGCAACGTTTCCGGCACCGTGTGCAAGACCTTCACGGTCGCCACGACGGCTGAGGAAGCCGAGCGCGTTTCGAGCAAGACGCGCTACTCCACCGCGGTCGCCATAGCCCGCAAGGGTTTCGACACCGACCCGACCACTCCCGGGACGCAGTGGGGAGGGGTGACACACGTCATAATCGCGTCGGGCGAGGACCGTGCGGCGGCCGACCCGCTTGCCGCCTCCGGTCTCGTCTGGGCATACGACGGCCCGCTGTTCCTCGTCTCTTCAAGAGATGTGCCGTCCGAGGTCGAGCAGGCCGTGGCCGAGATCAAGACCCAGGCGGGAGGCACCGTCACCGTACACATCGTAGGCGGCCCCGTGTCCGTGCCCGAGGCGCGCTACACCGAGCTGTCCAAAGCCGTGGGAGGCGGGCTCGCCAAACACAGGCTGCTTTCCACTGGGGGAAGATACGACATGGCCGCAACGATCGCGCGTGAGATGCGGAAGGCCAACGGCGGGGTGGCTCCAGAGGTCGTGCTCATCGCGAACGGGGCTGACCCGGCGAAGTTCTTCGACGCGCTCGCGCTCTCGCCGATAGCCGCGGCAAAGGGATATCCCATCCTGCTCGTCTCTGCAGGCTCGGTGCCTTCCGCCACGATGCGGGTGATCGACGAGTTCGACCCCGATCTCATCGTCATCGGCGGCGGGGTCAACACGGTGACCTCTCCCGTCCAGAAGGCGCTTGCCAAGAAGGCGCCTACCGAGCAGTGGTACGTCGGCTCTCGCTACACCACCGCCATCCGCATCGCCGACAAGGCTGTGGCGAAAGGCTGGCTAACCCGTACCATGACGGGCATCGCGGCCAAGCTTCCTGATGCGCTTACCGGAGGCGGCGTGGTGGGACGCGAGGGCGGCGTGTTGCTCATCACCGATGGGGGGAAGCTCACGGGCGAGGTTGGCAGCTGGCTTTCGGCTCACAAGTCGGAGATTGCGCGATGCTACGTCTTCGGCGGGCCGAACTCGGTGACGCAGGGAGTGCTCGACGCCATCGAGGGGAAGCTGGACTAGTCCTGGCACTGCAACGGTGCGCATCTGCAAACAAGACTGCAAACATGCAGGACACAACGAAACGTGCCTTGACGGTGCCAGACGTGACGAAGCTTCAGAAGGCGCCGTGCTAGACGGTTCTAGACGTGTCTACACAACACCAGACGTGACGGAGGGACAAGAACTCGAACACCGTTACGCCGGTTACCCCGGTCTCGAGGGTTCGAATCCCTCCATTTCCGCCAGGACGAACGCAACGGGCCGGAACTCCTGGAGTGCCGGCCCCGGCATCGGGCGGCGCGAGATAGAATCAACATGAACGGCGCAAACCCGCCGCCCATGCCGTGACACGTTAGCAGTATGCCGCCACTCGCACGCAGGCAGACTGTCCCATGGGCTACGCGAGGATCTCGGCCACGCGACCCCGCATGGCAGCCTCGAACTTGGCCCAGGAGAGATCGCTCGCAGGTTGGCTGATGCAATCCGCTGTCAGTCCCCCGTCGCCGGTTACGAACCACGCGGCGTTGTAGAGACGCCTGAGCACGAAACGTCGACACATCGTGACGGCCCTGTCCTGGTAGGAGGAGTTCTTGAACTCCTCATCGACGGGGAAATGCGACTGGCGCACGCTCACGGGCGACCTCGAGCCAGGCTCATCCTGCATCAGGAACACGTAGCCCAGCCACGGCGGCTTCACGCCCAGCAGGCCCTTCTCCGCCGCTTCGAGCAGATCCGTCGCGTTGCCCACGGCTTCCTCGGCGCGGTTATTCATGTTGTTGCCGTAGCTGCCCAGAATCGACTTGAGCTCGATTGCCACCACCACGACGCCGTCGTGAACGGCCACCACGTCCCAGCGTTTTTCGGGCCGGTAGTAACCCGGCAGCTCCACTCTGCTGTCGCGATAGATGCTCGACACGGGAAGCCCGGCGTCCAGAAGAACGGACTCAGCCAACTCCGCGAGTGGATCAAGGTGTTTGCCGCTGGTGACCCCCGCCCTCAATCCGGGGTCGGTGCTGCCTTTGTCGCGGGCTCTCTGTGCCGCCTCCGCCCGCACGCTCCAGCAGCGGACAACGGCGTCCTTGAAGTCCCGACTCGGCATCGCATCCCTCTCAATTGGGCACACCGTTGATTCCATACGCCTCCAGCGAAGCGGCGGTCGCCGCCGCGACATCGCGCTCCTCGAACGCTTGGCCCAGCCGCACCTTCAAGTCGAGTGGTATGTCTTCGGGTCTCGGAACACGGATGAGCCGCAGGTACTGAGCCTGAAAGCGCAGGGTTCCACCTCTCATGCGAACAGCGTACGACGACACGAAGAACTCAGCCACCCGCGAGAGCAACAAGCCTCCCAGCACCTTCAGATCCCATGCGTCTGAGGTGACCCAGTACAGGTTGTGGTGCGGGTAGTAGCTGCCTTCATCCAGCACCGGCTCGATAGTCATCTTCATATCCTGGAAGAGCAACTTCGGTCGCTCACGCAGTCCGGGCATGACCTTGTCGATCGTCCGATACCAGCGGCCTCCTTCGCTCTTCTTGGCAATGTGCCGCTTCGAGAGTTGCGGTTCGTGTGTCTGAAAATACGACCTGAGCTTCGGGTACTCCTGCAGCGGCACGAGCGTGCCATCGGCCGCCCACGGATTCACCAGCCACGTTCGATGCCCCTCGACACGGCCGGAGGTGATGTCGCCCGTCTTCACCAGGGGCAACAGGCGATCGGATTCGACGGCGCTCGCATCGGACGTGACGAAGACATTGTCTGCGCCGGTCGCAATGCCGATTCCCACCTTTGCGCCGGTCTCTTCGAGAAGCGGGAAGCGCGCTTCGAGTTCACGTAGCAGAGTCAAGCTCTCGGGCGTGCCTGTGGGCCAATGCGCATCGGTATGGAACCAGTCGCTCAGGACCGTAGCCGCGAAGTCGGGGTCGCGAACCGGCTCGCCTCCGTTGTTGGACCACGCCTCTAGGCGGCTGGCCGCACGGGCATCGAAAGTGGGGCATGCGATCGCATAGCGGACTCTCGCCTGTCGGCCCCTGCCAATAATCGTCACGGCAGGATATGCAGAAACCTCCTCGGCGAAGGCATCCACTCCGTGCATCTCGTAGACTGCCCGGACGTTGTACTCCTCCGTGACCAAACGGCGCAGCTTCTTGCCGTATCCGTTGCGCATCCAGCGATCGGCACAGATGAAACAGAGGGCTCCGGCCGGCTTCAGCGAACTGAGACCGACCTCAAAGAAGCCAACGTAGATGTCGCTGCCTTCCGTCATAGTTGAGCATGATCCGACGTATTTCGCCCTCAAGTCCCTGGGAATAGCCTCAGCTCGGATGTACGGCGGATTGCCTATGACAAAGTCGGCCTCATCTCGGTCGTGGCATCGCAGCAGATAGTCGTCGCATGTGACCCAACGCTCCGCCAGCGAGATAGCCACCTTGCGTGGCCATCCCTCCTCGCACAGCCACCTCTCGACCGCTGCTCTGCATGTCTCGACGTGCTGAGTCTGCAGGTCGAAGGCACGGATGCCATCGGCAGCATCGGCAATGTCCAGACCGCGCAAATGACACGCGGCAGACAGGCGTTCGACCATCGGCAGGAGGAAGGCGCCGTCGCCACACGATGGTTCCACAGCCACGCAGCGAGAGAGATCCCGATCGGGCGTGTAGCCACAAAGGTCGAGCATGAGCTCAACCATCCAAGGTTTCGTGAATACAGCACCATGCTCTTGAACAGACGCCATCAAAGCCTCCACATCGTCACCTCATAAGAATAGTCTGAACCCACGCACTTACAACTGCCGAGCATGGCACTGGGCTCTTACCCGCGGCTTACCGAGGTCTTCCAGGAACCGCTCGTGGCAACTGCTAGCCAGGAGATCAACTCGACTCGCTTCGCTCGCGAGTTGTCTCCAATACGTTGGACGGACCCGGGGCAGGATTGTTGTCCGGAGGATCGAGGGCGAGCCTGCGGCCTACATTGGAGACCTCCGGTCGACTCGGTTGGCGCACGTATGATCATAGTCAGCCCAGCAGGACGAACGTGAGGAGGGTTCATGGAGAAGAGGACCCTTGTGGTCGTGGCGGCGATTGTGGCGGTTCTTCTTGGCGTGATGCTTGGCACGGGTTGCCGTGGGGTGGTCGGCGACCAAGAGAGCAAGCCTGCGCCAACCAGCGTGGAGCCACCGGCGGACAGCGTGGAGCCACCGGCAGACGAGAACGCAGGAGCCGACATCGAGACTGACGAGGGCGTGACAGCTGGCACGGAGCTCGCCGGTCTTCGGCTGTATCCGGATTCAGCCCAAGCGACCTACACGAAGTTCGACTTCAAGGAAGGAGACGCTCAGATTCACATCCAGATAGACGTTGTGGCAGACGGGACCGAGCAAGAAGTGATCGCCTGGTACCAGGGCAATCTGGCAGCCGAGCTGGCGCGACGGGGGTGGACGGCCAGCACCATCGAAATGAACGCAGTACCTGGAGACAGCAGCGTGCGGGAGACGTCGATCATGTGCAACAAGGACTCGGACAGCTTGGGGGGTACGTTCGTGAATGTGTTCTTTGAGAAGTCGACAGGCACGAAGACGCCTGTGACAATCGTGTATCAGGGGCCGATGCCTGCTAACTAGGCGCCCGCCTGCGCACCGCACCGGTCGTCACGAGACCGTGCCGTCCAACAACGGCATCCAGACGGACGGCGCTGCGCGCCGCCGCTCATGCCGAAACACGTTATGCGCACACGGCTCAATTGGGGAGGGGAAGATGACGCAGCACCAGGACGGACAGGCGGAAGCCAGGGAACGCGGCGAGGTTGTTCTCCCGCCAGCTCTTCGACCACTTACTGAAGCCGCCCGGAATGCGTACGAGACCTGGGTGGCTGCTCGAGAGGACGATTCGTTCTTCTCCGTAGACGGCCTGGACGTGGCAGAGCTGGGGCTACGCAAGGCCCTGGAGGAGCTCATCGACGAGGCAACGGCTGTCGGCGTCGATCCGCTTGGGATGTCGGCGGCTGCTCGCCGCGCATTCCCAGAGGCGGTCGGGATCATCGAGCGGATCGTCGCCCAACCTGAGCGGACGGCTTGGCCCGACGCGGAGGTGAACGCAGATCCTCGACTGGTGGGCATTGGCGGATGGCTGGTTCTGCCAGCGATTGGACTCGTCTTGGGTCCGATCGTGAACCTCGTCATGTTGATGTCCGGAGGAGGGTCCGTGCCACAACTTGCTTTGCGCGGAGGGTGGCTGCTCTTGGCAGTCTTCGCTGCATTCCGCTTCTTCGGCAAGAGGACCGATGCGCCGCTCTTCATGATCGCCATGTATGTTGCGGGGTTCCTCATTGGGCTCATGCCTACAGCGGAACAGGCCGCAGAAGTGCGAGCCTTCACGCTCGTGCAAGGCTTCATAGGTAATGGCATTTGGATTGCGTACTTCGCGGTTTCCAGGCGCGTGAAGGTAACGTTCGTCAACTGATTGCACAACGTATTCCTGCGGCGTAAGCATCCTCGGCCTGAGGCGACTGCATTCCGAGTGCTACGCGCACCGCCAATCCGGGTGGTGCTACCCGAACCTTGGGAGGGCCAAGTCCGAACCGCCGTAGTCAAATGGAGACCACACGCGGGCCGCCGGTGCTAACCAGAGCTTCGACCTGGCAAGACTCGGCACGGAGAGCTACGCTCTCCCAAGGCGAGGCGGTGCCTCGCCTTGCAGGTCAAGCTCAAACACGTTGGGCGCAACAGGGGGAAGGAGGCACCGTGTACTCGGGAACGGACGCCGTGGTCGATGTCATTCTGTCCATCGGGTTCCTTCTGTCCATTTGGGGAGTGTGGATCGCGCTGTCCGGCAAGTCCATGGTCAAGGGGCAGCAGTTGACCGCTACGCAGGCACGCACGCAGGCGGCGTTTCTGATTGCGCCAACAGCGGTGAACTTCTACGTGACCTTTGCCGGACTCAGAGGGGTGCTCGGCCCAGTAGTAGCCGTGTTGGTCGTAGTCTGCTTCGTGGCTCAGATTGTCTACACGAACCGCGCGGTTGGAGACGTGACTCTGGACTTGTTCGATGACTTGACGCCAGCGGCCCAGCAGCCTGATCCACAGCCGGCGACAAGCCCGATATCGCGTCCTGACAGTTCCCCCTCCGCACCGAGTGCGGCGCAAGTCCCTGCTCCGGCCTGGTGTCCTGACCCTACGGGTCGTCACAGCCTTCGGTACTGGGACGGCGCGATCTGGACACACCACGTGGCGACCGACGGCCGGCAATCCGTCGATCCGCTGGATGCTGGGCCAGTCCCTGACGGCCGGGGTCCCGCGGTAGCGGGGCAGCCCGAAGGTCCCATAGGGGGGATCGTGGAGCAGGACGCGGGCGACCGCACGATGCTCCCGTCATCTCTTCGGCCGCTATTGGATGAGGCGCAGAGCGCCTACGGAGTGTGGACCAGCCTAGATCGCGATGACTTCTTCTCCAAGGATCGCGTGCCCGTCGCTGAATCGGCCATGCAACAGGTCCTTGAGCGGTTCGTCGCTGGCGCGATCACTGCAGGCATGGCTCCGGACGACGTGTTCGCCGCTCTCCGTCGGAGGTTCCCGGGAGCAGTCGGTCACGACTTCTTTGAGAGGACCGTCTCCTCTGAGGCCGAGTTCCGGACGGCACAGGCTGCGAGAGCGGAAACCAACCGCAACACAGCGCAAGGAAGGAGGTCTTCGGTGAGAGAGCCCGCCGGTGGTGGATTGGAGAGCCGCTATGCGTCGATGTCGACTGAGGAGTTCGCCCTTCTCGAACGGGAAGACCTGACTGCGGAGGGGCGAAGCGCGTACGACCGAGAAGTCGAACGGCGCAGCAGTCCAGAATGGGCTGCACAGCAGGCATGGGAGGATGACGAGATCGCTGTACTGCAGCGCGCCGCGGAGGAGTCCTACTGGGGACCCAACCGCTCAGTTCGTACTCTCGCTCTGTGGGGGGCCGTGAATCTTGGTTTCGGGCTCCTCGTCTCTGCGCAGAACCAGACAGTGCTCGACGGGCTTCAGACTCCAGGTTTCGGCATCTACTTCCTCCTCTACTCGGGCCTCGTCTTGGGTGCAGTCATGCTGGCGTTCGCGGCCTTTGGGCTTGTCAAGAGCGGACCCGAGATCGTCTTCATCGAGGGCTTGATGCTGATCGTCATCGGCGTGTTCAACATGTCACACGAATTCCTTGCCAGTGCTGCACTGAGCACGTATGGATACGCATTCTCGATTTCGTCAAGCCTGTGGTGGGCAGCGATTGGACTGGCGCAAGTCGTTTGGGGAGCGCGGCGGCTGGCGTGGTGGAGACGGATGAAGACGGCGGCGGTGGCGGTCACTTCGGATAGTGAGATTGACCCAGTCCCACCTGCTTGGCATCCCGACCCCACTGCTCGTCATGCCCTACGGTATTGGGACGGTACGAGCTGGACCGGCCACGTGACTGACGGCGAGCGGCAGCGGTACGACCCTCTGCCCGAAGCTGCCTCTCGCATTCAGGAGGTCGAGACGAATACCCATGCTGGCGCCCCATCGTCCGCTTCCCCTGCGTCGCCGCATGAGAACATCGACGTGATTCCCACTCAAGGTGGCTCCCCGACGCAAGAGGCCGCACCGCCCCCGCCTGCTTGGCATCCTGATCCCACGGCTCGTCATGCCCTACGATACTGGGACGGTACGAGCTGGACCGGCCACGTGGCTGACGGCGAATGTCAGCAGTACGACCCTATTCTGGCACCAGCGCCGGAGTGCCGCGGTGCCGGATCACGTTGACGCAATCGTCGGTGCGCCCAACAATGGTTTCCACCTGACTCGCTTCGCTCGCAGGTGAAGCCAAACACGTTGGGCAGACCGATGAGTTCGCACGCGATTGGAGGGCTCCGATGAGACCGCTGTCCGTCGTGCTCGCCTTGGCGTGCGCGCTCAGCATCACCGCCAGCGCTTGCACACCGGCGCGACCGCTAGCAGTGCAAGGAGCGCCGACGGTCACCGCCGGGAGCGTCGGACGCGAGACGAGCTCCTCCGACATTCCTTTCGACGAAGCAGCGGTCCTCTCCGGGCACGCGAAGGGGTTTGCTCAGTACAGTCAGATCGTTCATGGGATGACGTACAAGCAGGTAGCCAAGATCATGGGAGCACCGAATCCGCCATCCCGCTACGCCCCCGACACATCTGCGTACGAGAGGGTCATCGGGAAGCGCTATCTATGGGGCGGTCGCGACTTGGAGGAGCCAACGATTATCGTGTCGTTCAAGAACGGCGAAGTGGACACGAAGCACTTCGACTGCTCCGCTGCGGCGACTCTACTCTGGAAGAGAGGCGCCGGACTCTCCTCTACGAAGCTGAAGGGAATCATGAAGGGAATGGACCCCGGGCAGGTCCGGAGAACCGCGCGAGTGCCAATCGCTCCCCAGTTCCTTTGGGGCGACCGGACCGTCACATTCTGGGACGCCAAGGTCACCATCATCAACTGACGCGCACCCGACAGTAGGACTTGCGTTGGCTGTCTGAGTTCAAGTTTGAAGTGCAACACTTCGCCTTCCGAAGCGACTTCCTACGATCGTGCATAGCATTCCTCCGGTGTCCGGTAGCCGAGGTGGGCTGGCCCCATTCGCAGTACCGCTCAGCGAGTTAGGGCCTCCGGTTTCCCCTCCATCGTAGCGAAACCTCTCACGCCGCGTCCCATGATGCCGCGAACTGCTCAGGGGTCATGTAGCCGAGCGAGCTGTGCGGATGCTCGGTGTTGAACTCGATCCTCCATGATTCGAGGACCACGCGGGCGTGCTCGATGCTCCAGAACTCGTTCATGTTCAGGCACTCGTCACGCACCCGGCTGTTGAACGACTCGGCGAAGCTGTTCTGCCACGGCTTCCCGGGTTCGATGTGATGCGTTGTCGCTCCCTGGGTCTCGAGCCATTCCGTGAGCTCGAAGGCGACGAACTCGGGACCGTTGTCACTTCTGATCGTCGAGGGCTTGCCACGCACCGCGAACAACTTGGCGAGCACGCCCTTGACCGCGGACGACGTGAGCGAGCGCGCCGGCACGATCGCGAGCGCTTCCCGCGTGAACTCGTCGATCACGGTGAGGATCTTCATCCGGCGCGCGCCGCGCTGCGGGAGCCGAATCTTCCCGAGGCGCATCTGGCCGGCCCCGAGCTCGACGTACGCCTGCTCGTCGATCACCGCGCTGACCTGGTAGAGGAGCGCGGGCGCATCCAACAGAGACTGCGTTGGAACATCCATGACCTCGAGGTCGGGCTCGAACTGCCTCCGCGGGTGCTCGACCGCTACGGCTGGACCGGCTCGAGGGTGCGCTTCTGGCGCTGCCCGACAGCGTCCGGTGCCGCATCGCCGTCGAACAGGTCGGGCGCTGTCGCGCGCTCACCGAAGAGGTCCGCTCTCTCGAACGCGAGATCGAGACTCTCACGCTAGAGCTCATCCCCGAGCTTCTGGCCTTCCCGGGCTGCGCGGCCATCGGTGCGGCACACCTCATCGGCCAGACGGCAGGCGCTTCGCGATTCGGAAGCGAGGCGGCCTTCGCCATGCACGACGGCACGGCTCCTCTGCCGGTGTCCTCGGGCAAGTCGACACGCCACAGGCTCAACCGTACCGGGAACAGGAGACTCAACTCCACCATCCACATGATCGCGATCACGCCGATCCGTACACACCCGCCCGCGATCGCGTTCATGGAGCGCAAACGGTCGGAGGGGATGAGCAACCGCGAGGCGCTACGGTGCCTGAAGCGCCACATCTCGAGGGCGGTCTACAAGACGATGGTGAGGGCTGAGAGCGCGCGGGCGGGGCGGGTGCTCGAGGTCGACTTCATCACCGATCCGGTCGCTGTCGCGGTGTAGAGTTGACATAGGAGCAACAGCGGGCGGCGCGAGCTAGAATCAACATGCGCGGCGAAACCCGCCGCTCATGCCGTAACACGTTGGCCGTCACCTCCGCCGCAACGATGCTAGAATGTTCAACGTCACGCGTTTCGCGTGCGACGCCGTTCGGGGGGGGGGTCTGTATGGGACGCATGGCGATGTCTCGCGCTTCCAGCCGCCACCACCCGTATGCCCTGCTCTTGCTGTTGGGCGCGGCTGCACTTCTGTTCGGTTTGGGCATGGTCGCTTGCGGGCCAAAGTCGCCTGGCCCCGTGGAGCGCGAGGCGCAGCAGTCAGTGGAGTCATCGGTTCCTACCTTGCAGGAGACCACGGCCGCCCCGAACGTACCGGCCACCCAGCCTCCTCACGCTGCGGAGCCGCCTCCTCGTCCGAAGCCCACTGCTGTCTCAATCACGGCTCCCACAGCCGGTGAGGATGTGGACGCCCAATACGGGGTCTCAGGAGTAGCTCCTCCGGGCGATGGAGAGCGGCATCGATTGTTGGTGCAGGCGGTCACCACCGGCAAGTACTTCCCCCAGGGCTCGGATCTTGTCATCGATCCCGAGACCGGGGACTGGCTGCAGTCCTGCTACTTCGGCGACGTGGGGCGCAACGTAGGCGAGTCGTTCATAGCGATTGTCGCGCGCGTGAGCGACGGCGCGGCGAATAGTCTCGATGCATTTCAGGACGAGTGCGATCGCAAGAACGCTTGGCCTGGCATGACGTCGCTGCCCTCCGGCGTCGAGATCGTCTGCCGCGTCGAGGTGCGGCGCCGCTAGGAGAACGGCAAAGGACATGGACGCACTACTGCGCTTCCTTGCGGGGCTCTCACCGCGCTACGCTATCGCCTTGGTCGGACTTATGTGCTTCGCCCTCAGTGTGGCGGGTGTCCTCCCGCTCCCAGGTACGAAAGGCTGTAGAGTCCTCAGACTAGTCTTGTGGCAGCGCCTGGCGTTCGCCGCAGGCGCGATCATCTTCCTGTGGGTCGCGATATGGCAGCTGGACACCCCGCCCGTCGCCATCGCCATCAACCGGCCGAGCGAAGGCGCATCCGTCGAGCGTAACGAGATCATCTCCGGTACAGTGCGGTCGCTGGATGCCAACGAGTGCTTGCGCCTGTTTGTGTTCAGCGGCGACACAGACCTGTACTACCCTCAGGAGCGCGAGTTTGAATCCGGACGCGATGGGAACTGGAACGGCATGGCGCACTTCGGCGAGACCGGAGACGGCGGGCGCAGTTTCGCTCTCATCGCTGCTGTGGTAGACCGCGGAAGCGCTGCTGCGACCAGTGGGGCCATAGGCGGTCGGACCAGCACGGTCGCCCCTCTCGGGAATCTGCCCTCGGGCATCATCGACAGCTGTAGCGTGAAGGTCAGACGCAGCGCGAACCCGTGACGGCTAACCAGGAGATGGAGCGGACAATGCTCTGCATTGCCGCTCATCTCCATTGCGCTAGGTGAAGGGCTTTTTGCAGCAATCTCTGGCTTGGACCTTGTGTACGGAATCCGGTGACGGGTAGTATGTACTTGTACGGATGTCGTACACGGTGGCGGGAGGCGGACACATGGGCGGTGACGCGCACCTCGGTCAGACACTGCGTGGATTTCGCGAATCGCGGGGTATCTCTCTCAAGGCGGCAGCAAGAGCACTTGGTACCGAGCGTCACGCAACAGTCTCTGAGATTGAATCCGGTAGAAGAAGCGCCAGCTTCGCGGAGATGGTCAAGTTAGCTGAAGCGTACGGGCTCACTCTCCCTGACGTCCTCGATGCGGTCGCTGGGAGACCGGATGTTCTTGAGGTCTCGGTAGCTCTGCCTCGAGCCGCCGGTTCTTTGGAGGATGTAGATCGAGCCGCAATCGCGCGGCTCGAGAAGCTGGCAAGAGACTACGTCTCGCTGAAGTCGGTAGTGGAATCGTGAGTCCTGCGTTCTACATCCAGGCAGAAGCGCTTGCCGGGGAAGAGCGGCGGCGCCTGGGTCTCGGCGATGACCCAGTGATCGATGCACGAGCATTGGTCGAGCAACAAGGGGTTCTCGTCTATGTGACCCCGATTCCTGGTGGCTCTCTGTCCGGCTGCTTCGTGGTTGTTGCGGGTGAGCCCTGGATGATGGTCAACTCAGCACATCCGCTCGGTCGCCAGCGTTTCACCATTGCGCACGAATACTGCCACTCGCTTGTCCATCGCGACTTGGGCTTCGTGGTCTGTGGTCGCGAGAAGCCCCCGCATGAGAAGCTCGCGGATGCCTTTGCTGCGGCGTTCCTCATGCCGGCGGTTGGTGCGGCAACCTTCTTCGCGGCGGATCTAGGCCGTCCCAAGGTCGACGCCCAGAAGGTCGTCGACTTCTGCTATGCCTACGGCGTGAGCTACCGCGCAGCCGTCTATCGGCTGCACAATCTGAGGATCATCACCGCCCCGCATCGTGACGCGCTCCTTGAGGAAGCTCCCAGCCGAGTGGCCGCCTCGATGGGCTATGATCTGCAAGACCCGACGTGCCCCTTCTACGCCACGAATCCTGACACTGGTCGGGCGTTTGATTCCCTGCCTCGCGGCTATCGTTCCTTGGCAATCAGTGCGTTTGAGGACGAGCGCATCTCGGAGTCCAAGCTTGCTGAACTCCTGGGCGTGGACGTTGACGACCTTGACAACATTCTCGATCCTGTCGAGGTCGACGATGTCCTCGTCGGATGATGGTGAGCGATATGTTCTCGACTCATGTGTCGTCATCGACTTCTGCGGTCGAACGGACAATCTCCAACACCTGATAGCCCATGTTGGTGATGCTGCGCTCATCACCTCAGCAGTCGAGGACGAGCTCAAGCGTCTCCGCGAGAAGCAATTCCCCTTCTTGAGCAAGTTCTTCGAGCTGGTTGAATGCGGCAAGGTTCAAGTTGCTGATCCCGATATCGCGAACGAGACTGCTGAAAGAATCATCAGCAAGTGGACGCGGAGCTTCGGGGCTGGCGAGGTGTCTTCCGCAGCCCTTGCGGCATCGCGTGGATGGATCTTCGTGAGCCAGGACCTCGAGCCAATGCGACAGTTGCGACTCTCGGAGACCATCTTCATGGAAACGACCAGTGACATACTGAAGTCGCTGACCCGACAGCGCGCAATCACGAAGCAGCAGGCCACTGAGATCCAGGCAGCAATCAGGAGATCCTCGAAGCCTCGGCGACGTCGGTGAACTCCCGGCGCCTGGTGCGATGTGAAGCCCAGACTCGGCGCGCGGGATAAGCTTCTCCCGAGGCGGGGCGGGCCTCGTCTTGCAGGTCAAGCTCAACAACGTTAGGCCAAACCTGGCGGGCGGGGTCTCGGCGACTGCCACAGGAATCGGCCGCTTTCGGAGTCTGCAGGACGCGAGCACGTTGTTGCAGGAATCTGAGAAGTGTGATATCGGTGATGCGGGGCAACCCACACTTGTCGCAGCCCGCAGGCCTGCGTTCCGCAGCTGTGTTGCGCCAATAGTACACGTTTACGGGGTCTGAGCTGTGGAAACGGGCGCGAACACGCCGACACGGCGTGTATCTAGGGGTCGGCGTTACCGCAGGTCAGGAGCTTGCGGGTGCCGGAGTGAGTTCGTGGATCCGGGGCGGCTCTGGAAGCGCGAGCTTGGCGAGGATGGCACGTTGGGGGGCGGTGATCTCGGTGCGCTGACTGAAGGTGCCGGCGGGACCCCGGAAGGTGCCGATCCGCATGCGCTGAAGCTCGTGGCGGATATCGGGCCAATGTCCGCCACACGTGGTCTCGACGACGCGGACCATCAACAGGGCCAGCCAGCACAGCAGCACATGGGCGCGGATGCGCTCCTCTTTCCGGTGGTAGACCGGTCGCAGGTCGATGATCTGTTTCATGTCCCTCCACCCCCGCTCGACCTCGAGCAGCTGCTTGTAGCCCAGCGCTATGTCCTCTGCCGACAGCGTGGGATCGGAGCAGCGCAGCAGGTAC
Source organism: Actinomycetota bacterium (assembly GCA_030682655.1). Lineage (NCBI taxonomy): Bacteria > Bacillati > Actinomycetota > Actinomycetota bacterium. The sequence continues at coordinate 48,296 of JAUXNU010000137.1, forward strand.
TTGCCGTCGAGCTTGCTCTCGGTCTCGACCGCGGCCGCGTTGACGCGCAACAGCCCACTGGGTGTGACCCGCAGGAAACGGTTCAGACCGGGCTTGGTCGAGATCACGCCACGCAGCTCCGCCCGCTTGGTGGCGGTGAGCCTGTCCGTGCCGGCGATCGTGTCTTGAAGACTCGCGACGAGGCTCGCGCGCACGGCGGCGTCCCGCACGGCTCCTTCGGGGTTGTGGCAGATGATGAAGCGCTCGTGCTCCGAGATGCGGACCTCTTTGACGCGCAGGTTCTCGGCGACGGTCCGGTAGCGGCCGGCCCGCGACAGGGCGGCGGTGGCTTCGGCCGAGCCCGAGCGCAGCTTCTCCCCGATGATGTAGTGGTGGTCCCCGCGGCGCAGGAAACGGCGATTCTGTGCTGAGGAGAACCCCCGATCCGCGACCCAGACGATCCGCGACAGCGTCCAGTCCCGCAGATCGTCCTTGGCCTGGCGGATCAGGGCGGAGTCAGACGTGTTGCCCGGCCAGCACCACGTCCGCACCGGGATCCCCTCCCTCGTGACCGCCATGCCGATCACGACCTGCGGCAGGTCGCCGCGGTGGTCTTTGGACTTGCCGTGGGTACGGAAGCCCACGGTCGAGGCGGCGTCGGCGGCGTCCGCGTCTTGGAGAACACGGCCAAGCTCGTCCCTCGCGACCGGCTCGTCGGCCTCGTCGACTTGGAAGTAGGTCGACGTGGTGTCGAAGAACAGCAGGTCGACCTCCAGATCGAGCAGGTTGGCGACCTGATGGAACACCTCGCGCTCCAGCTCCGGCGCGATCTGGAGCAGCCAGTCCATCGCCCGATAGCACGCGTCGTCGGTGGTGCTCGGCATCCCCTCGATCGCGACGTCCTCGCAGACCCAGTGAGACGCGGCGAGCTTGGACGACGGGGCCAGCGCCCGGTTCGCGACGAGAGCGAAGAGCACTCGCTCGGCGGAGACGTCGAGCCGGCGCCCCGCAAGGAGTCTGCGCATCACGGAGTCGATCCCGAGGCGGTGCCACACTCCTTGGAGCACCCAGACACCGCCCGAAGGCCGGGACTCGAGATACGAGAGCCCCTCGGGGGCGGCCGCCGTCAGAGCGGCATCCGGATCCAGGAAGCGCGACACCGAGCCGATCAGACGCCGCAGGGCCTCACGGTTGGCGTCGTCCTCCCGGCCGAAGTTGTGGATCACGGTGACCTTGGAGCGTTTGGCCACCGGGTCCCACACGTTGTGGGCCAGCTGCAGGTAGCGGACGACCGAGCCGTCCTTGTTCTTCCGTGGTGTCGTCCGCAGGTACATGACTAGACAATCCCACATATGCACAGGCGGCACAACCCGTAATCTGAGAAACGTGTATCTATGACATTTCGCGTTTCCTGCTAGGCTGCAAGCCTTTGACCTGCGGTTTCAGTGTCAGACATGGCCCAAAGACCGGATTAGCTGCGGAACGCAGGG